>JBDTAA010000097.1:0-7618 GCA_039924805.1 Cryobacterium sp. | reverse complement strand
ATATACACACTCCTAGGTAGACCGATCTGGTCACTTCTAACTATACCGATCGGTCTGGTATTGTCCAATCATGGAGTCCACGACCACCGCCACGACCACCGCGACCGCTACACGGAGCGCGCGAGCTCGTCTGCTGAGATCCGCAAGCCGCCTGTTCCACGAGCGCGGCATCAACGCGACCGGTATCGACCTCGTCGTTCGAGACGCCGGCGTCGCGAAGGCCAGCCTGTACAACAACTTTGCGAACAAGGAAGCGCTCGTGGTCGCGTACCTGGAACAGGAACTCGATGGGTGGGTTGAGGATGCCCGCGGCCTGGACAATCCGCTCGCGCCTCGCCGGGAACGGGTGTCGGCCCTGTTTGAAGCGCTCGCTCGCTCGGTCGAATCGAACACGTTTCACGGCTGCCCGTTCACCAACGCGGTGATCGAGCTGCCGGCCTGCGCCAGCGTGCGTGCGGTGGCAGACAGGTACCGCGAAGCGGTTCGCGCGCACATCGCCGACCTTGCCGGGCAGGACGCCTCCTCCACCGTGGTCTCCCGCCTCACCCTGCTCTACGACGCGGCCATCACCGCCGCGAAGGTGGCCCGCGACGCATCCCTGGTGCGCGAAGCGAGCACCATGGCACAGGAACTCGTGGAGATACCGATAAGTGAACCGGTGAGACGATGAAGATCACAGATTTCGTTCGGGCGTTTGAACTGGAAACCCGGCCGATTCACCCGGAATCGCGGGTGGCGCTGGACAAGCGCTGGGCGGAGCTGCCCGAGCACGTCAAGACGGACAGCCAGTTGCTCGGCCGGAGCGCGATCGGCTGTGAGGGCACCCACGGGGTCTTCCCCAAATGCGACCTGACCTGCTCGCCGTGCTACCACGCGGCCGATGCCAACAAGGTGCGCATCGACGGCAACCACACCGTCGCCGGCGTCACCGAGCAGATGGAGTACCTGCGCCGGATCCGCGGCCCCCGCGCGCACGCTCAGCTCATCGGCGGCGAAGTCAGCCTGCTCCCCGCGGAGGACCACGCTGCGGCCCTGCTCGCCATGCGGGCGAACGGGCGCGAACCGATGTCGATGACCCACGGTGATTTCGACTACCAGTACCTGCTGGATGTCGTGCTCGACGAGGGCGGCAAACCCCGCTTCGGGAAGGTTTCCTTCGCCGCGCACTTCGACTCCCTGATGCGCGGTCGCCGAGGTGCGGTTCGTCCACACTCGGAGGCGGAGCTCAATCCATTCCGCGACACGTTCGCGCGGATGTTCATTGACCTCAAGCGCGACCACGGGGTGACCTCCTACCTGGCCCACAACATGACGGTGACGCCGTCAAACGTGGGCGAGGTCAGCTCGGTCACGCGGGACGTGCTCGAGATGCCCTACGACATGATGTCGTTCCAGCCGGCAGCGTTCATCGGCGACGACCGCCGATGGAAGGAAAACTTCGACGAGGTCACCGTTGACGCGGTCTGGGAACGCATCGAAGAGGGGGCTGGGCAGAAACTGCCCTGGCAGGCCACCCAATTCGGCGATCCGCGGTGCAACCGCACCACCGTCGGACTCCGAGCAGGCGGCGTGTTCGCGCCGCTTCTCGACCCGGACGAACCCAAGGACCTCGCCGCCCGGGACCGGTTCCTCGGCCACTTCGGTGGGATGATCTTCGGCGACGTTCCCGCGCGTATCCTCACCGTCAAGATCCTTCGCGCCCTCGCCGCGCACCCGGGCGACATCCCCCCGCTGATCGGGCTGCTGGGGCGCGTGCTGCGTCGGGCCGGCGGCGTCACCGGAATTCTCCGGGCGGCAAGGGCAGGGCGGCTCGGATTCAAGACGTTCGTCGTGCACAGTTTCATGGACGCGTCCGACGTGGCGCCCGCCTGGGACCTGATGCAGCGCGGCATCGTCGGCGACGACCCGAAAACGATCGAGACGCAGGAACGCCTCGGCGCCTGCATGTACGCGATGAGCCACCCGGGCGACGACCGTCTCGTGCCGGCGTGCGTGCAGCATTCGGTGCTCGACCCGATCGAGAACATCGGCTTGCGCAAGCTCCTGCCGATCACAGGAAAGGGTGAGAGCGTCGTGTCCCGCCCCAGCGGGCTTACCGAGGTACGACGGACACAGCCTCGGGCGGCAGGGTAAGCGCCACCCGGCCCCCGTCCTGCACCGCGTCTCCCGGCGGCAGCGCCGCCTGAACCTCAACGCCGTCGCCAAACGTCACGCTCACCATTCGCCGCGGCCCGAATCGACGTACCCGGGAGACGTGCCCTACAACACCCGAGGTGGGCGGTTCCGCCTCGGTGCAGGGCGAGACCTCGATGGCCTCATGGCGGATGACGAGCACGCCCGGCCCATCCGGCGTCCCAGGTGACACCGGGACGTGCCCGAGGGGTGACACGTGCGTTCCGCCCTGCACCCGGCCGACGATCTCGTTGAGCCCGCCCATCAGCCGGGACACACGCGTGGAGACCGGTCGGTTGTACAGGTGATCCACCGTGTCGTGCTGGAGGAGTTCACCGTTCTGGATGACCGCAATGCGGTCGGCAACCGCTGAGGCCTCGTCGCGGTCGTGGGTGACCAGGATGATCGTGGGCGAGAGGGCGGCGCGCACGTCGTCGAGGAGCTGGTGCATGTCTTCCCGCAGCGCAGGATCGAGGGCGCTGAATGGTTCGTCGAGAAGTAATACGCGCGGTGCCGCGGCCAGGGCACGGGCGATCGCGACGCGTTGTTCCTGGCCACCGGAGAGCTCGCGCACGGACCGGGTGCCGAAACCACCGAGGTGCACGAGGTCGAGGTAGTGCTGGGCGTGGCGCCGCGAATCGGCCCGGCTCGCGCCGCCCACGCGCTGGGAGAAGGCGACGTTGTCGAGCACGCTCAGGTGGGGGAAGAGCAGGGGGCGCTGGAACACCATGCCGATGCCCCGCTGCTCCGAGGCGATCCCGGCCACATCGACACCGTCCACCCGAACGATGCCGCCGCTCACCTCCTCGAGGCCCGCGATCACCCGGATGATGGTGCTCTTGCCCGAGCCGCTGGGTCCGAGAATCGCCGTACAGGACCCCGCCGCCACGTCGAGCGTGACCCCGGCCAGCGCCGCCGGCGCCGGCACGTGCGACGCCGACCCGTGCGACGCCGGCCCGTGCGACGCCGACCCGAACGACTTGGTTACGTCCTCGAGGGACACGCTGGCGCTCATTCTTGCTCTCCTCTGCTGCGAAGTGCTGGATTCGTTGTCTGGCCCCGGCGGGGCCAGGCGCTGCCCGCCAGCGCGAGCAGGACCAGGGGCGGCACGATCGCCGACAGCGACAGCGCGGCGACCGCAGCATCGTTTCCGATTCCCGCGGCCATCGACGCCGTCACCAACGGCAGGGTGACGATCTCGCCGCCGCCGACGATAAGGGTGACCACGTAATCGCTCCAGCCGACGAGGAATGCGAGGAAGGCCGCGCGTGACAGTGCCGGTGCGACCAGGGGCAGGTGCACACGCCACAGCACGTTCCACCGGGAGGCGCCCAGGGTGCGGGCTTCCTCCTCGTAGCGCAGGTCGTGGGCGGCATAGGCGACCCGCATCGTGGACGTCGTGTAGGGGAGGGCCATGACCACCAGCACCAGCACAAGGCCGGCCGCCGGGGGGATGTACGCGCGTAGCAGGATGACGTTCAGACCCATCACTGCCGCGAACGGCGGCAGCGCGATCGGTGCGAGCAGAGCGAGGCCCACGGCACGCGGCCACGGGACGGAGCCGAACGTTAAGGCGCGTGCGGCCATGGCCCCGACAGGAGTCGCGATGGCCGCCACGACAAGGCTGAGACCGAGCGAATTGCCCAGCGCCGGCAGTGCCCCCTGCCGGATGGCGCTTCCCGCTCCCTCGAACCCCCACTCGCCGGGGAGAACATCGGGAAACGACCAGTCGTTCGCGAAAGCCCATAGGCCCAGCGGGACAAACGGCAACAGGAACCAGCCGGCCACCAGCACCGAGCTGAGAATGCGCACGATCCGGCCGGGTGCCCGGGAACGGGTCAGGGTGCTGCCGGGGTCACCAGGCAGACGGATCCGCGTTACCGGGCGCGCGAGCATCTCCGCGGGGGAGACGGGGGCCCGGGACGTCATCGCCACACCGCCGTTTTACGCAGAGCCCAGAAGCAGAGCCCGACGATCAGGAAGGAAACCAGGGCCGTGAGCACTCCGGCCGCGGCGGCCTCAGGGCGGGCAGTGAGCGTCACGGAGTTGAACAGGCGCAACGCCATAACGGCGAGAGGCTCCGGATATGTGCGCCCGAGCAGCCACGCCACTTCGTAAGAGCCCAGCGAGTACACGAAGGCGATCGTCGACGATATGGCCAGGGCAGGCAACGCGAGGGGCAGCATCACAAACCGAAACCGCTTCCAACGTCCGGCGCCCAGCAGCGCGGCGGTCTCATCGAAGCGGGCGACCCGGGTGATGAGGGTCCCGGCCACGACCAGCCCGATGAACGCCGACTCCTTCCAGGCGTATTCCGCGACCACGGCAACCCACCAGGGACCGCCGACCAGGGACGGCCACAGCTCAGGCGGCACCCCGAACACGCGGGCGAGCACGCCGGAATCGGCCAGCAGCAGCCCGACCGAGGCGGCACCGACCAGGTGGGGGACGGTCACGGTCGCAGCGCTCGTGACGGCCACGATCCGGCCGCACCACCGACCGCCGACGATCAGCAGCGCCGTCCCCATCCCGACCAGCGCGGCAATCACGGTGGATGCGACGGCAATTGTCAGGGAGAGCCCGAGCGCCCGGAACAGGTCATCGGCCTGACCCGTGTACGCGTCGACGCTGAGTCGGCCTGGCCCGACGAGCGGCATGAGTCCCAGGCTCTGCAGGGCCGCCGCACCAACCCCACCGACCACCACGAACACGGCCGGCACAAGCGCGGGCAACACCAGCAGGGTGGCTCGTCGCCGCTGTGCAGGCGAGCCGGTGGAGAAGCGTACGGAACGCTGGGGTCGCAGTCGCTGGCTCATTGTCATCGGGCTCGCTAGTCGACTATCGACCGGAGGGCACAGCGGTGCGCCAGCCGTCGTCGAGCGCGGGGACCCACGCCGCCGCCAGCTCGGGGTTGGCATTCTTTGAGAGCACGTCATAGGGCGGCACGACAGGGGAGGGAGGCAGGGCGTCGAACCGAGCACGGTCGCTCGGCGAGAGCGCCAGCCGGTCGAGCACGGTGAACTGCCCCCAGGTCTGTGGGTTCGCCTTTGCGAGCTGCTGCTCGGCCGACAGGGCGACGTTGGCGACGACCATGGCCCCCGCGGTGGCGCCGGCATTGGCGGGAATGCCGAGGAAACTGGCGTTGCCCACTGTTCCCTCGTCCAGTGTCAGCACCTTGGTGCCGGGCGGGTAGGTGCCGTCGTCCACGAGGCTGGTGAGCGTGGCGGGGCCGTAGGTCATGGTCATATCGATCTGACGATCGGCGTAGAGCCGGTTCACGTCTTTTTCATTCGCCGGGTAGGTGCTGCCGCCTCGCCAGAGCGACGGCGCCAGGGACTTCAGCCTGGCGAAGAGCGCCGGCGTCAGGGAGTCGAAGGAGCGCTGGTCGAACACCGCCGGAACATTCGAATACCCACCGGAGATGCTGTAAAGAACCTCGCGAATGAAGACGGAACCCGTGAAATCCGGCGGTGCCGGGTAGGTGAAGCGGCCCGGATGAGCCTCCGCCCACTCGAGAATCTCTTCCATCGTCGACGGCGGGTCGGCAATGGCGTCGGAGTTGTAGACGAAGGTGAACTGCGCCTTGCTCCACGGGGCTTCGCAGCCCTCAACCGGGGTGCCGAAGTCGTTCGTGAGGAGCGGGTCGTCGGATGCGGTCAGCGCCAGGTTGGGCATCAGGCCCGTCCAGTCGCACAGCCACGCCCCCGCCTCCTTCCCGGTGCGGAAGTTATTTCCGTTCACCCACACCAGATCGACGGTTCCATTCTGGGTGCGTCCGGCTTGGAGCTCCGAGAGCACCCGGTTCAGCGCATCCTTGGTGTCGGCCACCGGCACCCGCTTGAGCGTCACCCCCTCGGCGGCAACGGCAGGGCCGAGCACATCGTCGATGTACGCGTTGCCCTGCGCATCGCCGCCATACATCCACAGATTGACCGTCTGCCCCCGGGCCTCGGAGACGACGTCATCCCAGCTCGTGAAGGTACTGCGGGCACCCTCGGGCGAGGGTGCGGCGCACGCGCCGAGGGTGAGCGCCACCGCCGCGCCGATGGCCACGAGCCTGCCCGCGCGGGCCGAGCGGCCCCCGAGCGGGCCTCGGGCAGCCCTGGGTCGGATCCGGGACGCGGCGAGCTTCATTGGTGACGTCTTCCGTTGAGCGCGATCGGTTCGAGCGTGACAGGTTCGAGCGTGACAGGTTCGAGCGCGACCGGATCGCGTGGGGCCCGGCCGGTCGCAGCGGAGCGGTTGATCCCGTTCGACTAGGGTAAGCCGCTGATGAAAGCTTCTATTCCACCGGGGAGGACCAGGTGAGCGATTCCGTGCCTGTCGCTGGTGGCCGACGGCCTCTGTGGCGACTCGGATTCCTCGCCGCATTCATTGCGCTTGCGGTCGCCGTGGGGATCGTCGTCCCGGTGCCGAGCGTCGACGAGGTCCGCGCGGCGGCAGGCAGCGCGGGGTTCGTTGGGGCGATCGGTTTCGTGCTGGGCTACGGGGCACTCACGCTGACGCCCATGCCGAAGAACGTGCTCAGCATCGCGGCCGGCTTGACCTGGGGGTTCGGCGGCGGAGCCCTGCTGGTCTACTTCGGCGCCCTCCTCGGCGCCACGCTCGCCTTCGCGATCGGGCGCTTTCTGGGGCGGGAAGCCGTGGAACGGTTCACCGGGGCCCGGGTCGCCCGTGTCGATGAGATCGTGCATCGCCGTGGATTTGCCACTGTTGTCGTCGCCCGGCTCGTTCCGGTGCTGCCTTTCACCGCCCTCAACTACACGGCCGGATTGACCGCGGTGCGGCGCAGCGACTACGCGCTCGGCACCGCCCTCGGCATCATCCCCGGCACACTCGCCTACGTCGCGCTGGGCGCCTTCGGTCTCGAACTGGGATGGCCGTTTTGGATCGCGGCCGGCGTGCTCGGTGGCCTGTCCCTGCTCGGGCTCTTCCTCGGAAGCCGGGCGCGGCGACGGTCGCGAGCCCGGTCGGTGGCCGAGGGTGGGTCGGCACTTCCGGCGGCAGCGCCGGGAGACGAGTCCGATGTTTGACTCCGCCCTGCGGCGCGTACTCGACGCTCCGCTGCGTGCGCTCGCCGCGATCGTTGACCGCGCCTGGATCACGCCCGACCGGCTGACGATCGCCGGCCTGGCCCTCGGCCTCGGCAGCGCGGCGGCGGCAGGAGCGCAGCTCTGGTGGTGGGCGCTCGCCCTGTGGCTTGTGTCGAGGGTCTTCGACGGGCTGGACGGGTCCCTGGCCCGGTTGCGCCGGGAACGGGGTGCTGCGGTCGGCGGGGGGATCGGTGACAGCGAGGCCGGCGGCTTCCTCGACATCGTGGCCGACTTCACCGTCTACGGATTCACCGTCTTCGGGGTGGGGATCGGGGCGACCGCGGGATTCGGCGCACCGTGGTGGCCGTTCGTGCTCGTGCTCGTCGCGTACTACGTGAACGGTGCGGCGTTAC
>JBDTAA010000096.1:0-9291 GCA_039924805.1 Cryobacterium sp. | reverse complement strand
CGCGCGTAGCGCGCCACGATTGCACCCGTGTCCGTGGCCCGCGCGGGATTGGTCCGCTGCACCAGGATCTGCCCGGTCGCTTCCTCCATCGCTTTTATCCGTTGTGACACCGCAGACGCGGTGACGTGCAGGCGCGAAGCTGCGGCGTCGAAGGTGCCCTCGTCCAGGACAGCGACGAGCGTTCGCAGATGATCAGTGGAATACGACGGCATTAATGCTCCTAATGGTGATGAAGAAACATTAGCTGTTCTGTTGATCTCTCCCTGGGTAGGGTCGAGGAATGCACAACGTCATCGCCCCGCTGTTGATGGGCCTCGGAACCGGGCTCGCCCTCATCGTCGCGATCGGCGCCCAGAACGCGTTCATTCTCCGGCTTGGCATCTCCGGGCGGGGCCGCGCGATTCTTGCCGTCGTCGTTGTCTGCGCCGCATCCGACATTGCGCTCATCGCAGCCGGGGTCATCGGCGTTGGCGCCCTGATTGAGCGGGTGCCGATTCTCCTCCTCGTGCTTCGCTTTGTGGGCGCCGCGTTTCTCATTGGCTACGGAGTGCTGGCTGCCCGTCGTGCCCTGCATCCCGGTGCCCTCCGCATCGACGACGGCGCTGCGCTGGCTCCGGGCGCAGTCGCGACGAATCCGCCGGGCGCCACGACGATGACGGTCGAACGCCCTGTCCGCGTGCGCACGGCGGTGTTCACCGCGCTGGCGTTCACGTGGCTCAACCCGCACGTCTACCTCGACACCCTGGTCTTCGCCGGATCAATCGCCAACCAGCAAGGACCCGATCTGCGCTGGTGGTGGGCCGCAGGCGCCATGGCCGCGAGCATCATCTGGTTCTTCGCCCTGGGCTTCGGCGCCCGCCTGCTCCGGCCGATCTTCGCCCGTCCGGCTGCGTGGCGCATTCTCGACAGCTGCATCGCGGTCGGAATGATCGGTCTCGGGCTGGCCCTGGCGATCGCCGGCTGACTGAAGCTCACGCATCGTGGAGTATCTGCTCTCGCTTTATCGCAAACTCTTCGGCGGTGATCAGGCCCTTGTCCAGCGCCGACCGTAGTCCTTCCAAACGAGAAGCAAGGTCCTGGATGGGCGCCGAGCCTGCGTTCCTCGACGAGGCCTGCACCGCTGCCCCGGCCATAAAAGCCGTTGTGGCGTTTTCATCCGTCAGGGCGAGAAACGTGCCAGCGCCACCGAGCCCCAGTTCCTCGGCCGCCTTGGACGTCACCGAGAAACGCCAGATTGCGATGCCGATCCCGGCTAGGACCATAAGGGTAATCACGACGCCGAACGCACCCATCTCCGCCATCCGGCTTGCCGCGGCCGGGTCTACCGGCTCTGGCAGGCTGCCGAATCCACCCTCGAACCGAGGGTCGGTCGGCTCCGGGAGATCCGCGGAGAAGCTGATGACCAGCGCGTTCAGGGACGTGAGCAGTGACACAGGATTCCTTCCGTCGTCATCGTGTCGAGCGCGTCGGCCGCTCGTGGGTTAGTTCGGTGAGAGGAGGCCGCCGGCATGAGCAGGTACACCACAGATCCGGCAAGAACGAGCGCGCTGACGACGATGCCGATGATTGCCAGACCCCCTGTTTCCGTCAGTATAGGGATCGCCCCAGGATTCCGGGGCCTTGATTTGGTTCCGCGCTGCGGCCGGTTGCGGAACAACCGGTCAGGGGTAGGTCAGCAGGCTGCCCACATGCCCGCGTGGGCGGCGACCGCGGAATCCTCGGCTGCGCGCAGCAGCGGGTAGTACGCGTCGTTCGGGGCAATCATGAGCGCCTCTGCGGCGCCTCCCGCCACGAGTTCGTAGTTGACGAATCGACCATCGGTGGTCCACACGTAGAACAGGCTCCGTCCGTATCTGTCGGTCGGGTCGCGGTCGGCCGTGATCCATGCCGTGCTTCCGTCGGGCAGCAGGGCCCGGAGCTGTTGGGTGGCCTCCGCGCCAAAGCATTCTGCGGAGTGTCCGACCTCGGGCGTATCGATGCCCACGAGGCGTACCTTGACCGGGTCGGTCGACGGCACGAGAGCATTGGGTCGATTCGTTCGCATGAAGAGCGTGTCACCGTCGTGTACGTGCTCGACGGTCATCGAGAACGCGCCGCTGGGCCGGGCGGGGACGACGTCGGCCGTGGCTGGGACCGGGTCTGTGGCGGCATCCGTCGCCGAAGGGGCGACGCCCGTCGGGTCACCCGTGGGGACTGGCTGAACAAACTCCTGAATCGCCACGAAGCCGACGGCTCCGACGATCAGCGCACCGACCAGCCACCCCGACCCGCGCCTCTGTCTGCCACCCATGGTCCGAGACTAGGGGAGCGGCGAGGGAATGTGTCGCCGTGGGGGCGCTTGGCGCCCCCACGGCGACGGTGTCGCGGACTAATCCTTGAAGGCGTCCTTGACGTTCTCGCCGGCCTGCTTCAGGTCGGCCGCGACCTGATCGCGCTTGCCTTCGGCCTCGAGCCTTTCGTTGTCGGTCATGTCCCCGACCGTCTCTTTGGCCTTGCCCGCCGCCTTCTGTGCCGCGTTCTTGATCTTGTCGGCGCCGCTCATTTCGGCCTCCTTCTCTCTCGCGTACCTACGGGATGGCCACCATATCCCCACACAAATCAGGGGGAAAGGGGGTGCCCCGTTTTCCGCGCCGATACGTTTTCGCCGCACGATTGGCGCCCGGCCTCCCTTGATTTACCGCGGAAGTCGGCGCCTTGCGGCGGCAGTGAACATCATGTCCTGCGATGCGTCAAGGGGTGTATTTCGGTCCTCCGGGCGGCTATTTTTCTTCTTTTGGGCCCCAACTCCCCGGAGGAAAGATCATGCCCACGAAGCGCACAGTGGCCGTTCGGCGAACGGCGGGCGGCCTCACGGCTGAACGCACGGCTGGACGCCCCAACCACGACCACGGAGCACCCGGCTCTCCCGACCGCGAATCAGCACCGCCCCCCGATGCCGAACGAAAGCCGGATTCGCCGCACCGCCTCAGCAAGACATCGTGGAAGTACGTCTTCAGGAAGGCCGGGCGCGAGTTCGTCGCCGACCAGTGCACCGATATCGCCGCGGCCCTGACCTTCTTTGCGGTGCTGGCCCTGTTCCCAGCGCTGATCGCACTGGTCTCGCTGCTGGGTGTCTTCGGTCAGGGCCAGGCGTCGGTCAACGCACTGCTGGAGATCGCACAGCAAGTGGCGCCGAACACGGCGGTGGACGTCCTGCGCGGACCGCTCGAACAATTCAGCTCTTCCCCAGCGGCCGGATTCGCCCTGGCCGCCGGTACCCTCGCTGCCATCTGGTCGGCATCGGGCTATGTCGGCGCGTTCGGCCGAGCCATGAACCGCGTCTATGAGATTCGTGAAGGTCGGCCCTTCTGGAAACTTCGGTCGGTGCAGCTGGGCGTCACGGTGCTCAACCTGCTGCTGATCGTGTTCATGGCGGCGCTCCTGGTTCTGTCCGGCCCCGTCGCCGAAGCCGTCGGCAGCGCGCTGGGTATCGGTGTGTTCGCCCAACGGGCCTGGGCGATCGGCAAGTGGCCGATTCTCGCCGCTGCCGCGGTGTTTCTGATCGCGGTCCTCTACTACGCAACGCCGAACGCCAAGCAGCCGAAATTCCGCTGGATCAGCATGGGCGCGGCTTTCGCATTGGTCGCCCTCGTCGCCGCGTCCGCGTTGTTCGCGCTCTACGTCGCCAACTTCTCGAACTACGAGAGAACCTACGGGTCGCTGGCTGGGATGATCGTGTTCCTGCTCTGGCTGTGGATCGCCAACATCGCGCTGCTCTTCGGGGCCGAGTTCGATGCTGAGCTGGAACGCGGCCGGGAGCTGCAGGCCGGCATAGCCGCGGAGGAAGACATCCAGCTGCCCCCGCGAGACACGGAGAAGAGCGACAAGCTCGCCGCCAAGGAAGCGAAGGACATCGAGGACGGGCGTCGCATCCGAGAAGGCCGTCGTCCCACTTAGGCTGGGAGAATGGATGTTCTGCTCGGGCTCTGGGAGAACGTCACGACCCGGCACACGCCGCTCCCGCTGGCGACCGCCCTGTGGACGGTCGCTGCCGCGTTGATCCTGGTGCTCGTTCCGGCACTCTGGCGGCAGACCCGACATGTCATCACGCTCGCGCACGAGGGCGGGCACGCTGTTGCCGCGACGCTCAGCGGTCGACAGTTGGGCGGCATCCGCCTGCACTCGGACACCTCGGGGCTCACCGTGAGCCGAGGGCGGCCCAGCGGGCTGGGGATGATCTTCACCCTCCTGGCCGGGTATGCGGCCCCGTCACTTCTCGGCCTGGGCGCCGCCCGGATGCTCAGTCTCGGCTACGACGTCGCCTTGCTCTGGCTCATGCTGATGGCTCTGGCGCTCATACTCGTGCAGATTCGCAATTGGTTCGGCCTGTGGTCGGTCGCCGTGAGCGGCGCTGCCGTGCTCGGTGTCTCGTGGCTCGGTTCAGCCGAGGTGCAGGGCATTTTCGCCCTCCTGGTCACGGCGGTCCTGCTCCTCGGGGCCGTGCGAGCTGTCCTCGAGTTACAGCGGTCCAGATCCAGATCCAGATCCCGTCAGGGCCACGCGTCGGATGCCGACCAGCTGGCCCGACTGACGCACCTGCCCGGCATCGTCTGGGTGGCGGTCTTCCTCGTCATCGCGACCACGAGTGCGTGGGTGGGCGCCGACGTACTCGGCCTGGTCTGAGGGCCGTCGCCTCCGGGCTACCAGCGGTAGGGCCGGGGGATGGCGTCGGCGTCGACGTAGTGCACGTCGGCCTCGGGGTCCAGTGGCGAGTCGGGATCGGAATCCCGGCAGGATGCCTCCCAGATCTCCTGCCCGGTGAGGGCAAGAATCTCGCCGTTGACGACGAGCCAACCGCGCATTGCCGTGTAGGGGATGCCGCCGCCAGGGGAGGGGCAGCGCGAACCGACCTCGACCGTGCGGAGCACGAGGCTGAACGTGTCGGCGGCCGTGATGCTGCTCGTGACGTACTCCAGGAGGGCCGAGTGCTCCACCGCCGGAGTCGTCCGTCCGGTGGGGTCTGTGTGGAAACTGACATGGCCGATGCCCTCTGCGGCCACCGTCAGCTCGTGGCTGCCGCTGCCGTGGCGACTGCCCACCAACGCAGCAACCAGAAGCTCCTGGTTGTCCCGGCGCACAGTCGTGCTGTCGCAACCAGAACACGCCAGGACGTAACGCGGTTGCGCGACCGATTCGGCCGTAGCACGGTTCGGAAGCAGGGAGGCCTCCGAATGACAGTCAGGGCACGTGATTCTCATGGTCTGAAGCCCCCTTGGTCGGCCACGCCTCCCATGCTTCATTGCCTGGGAAATCGTCGACCGGTTGTGTCGCTGGCGTCACGGTAGCAGTCGCAGAGGGACGACCGCAGTCCGCCTGAAAGGGGACACGGCATAGCCCGAAGCCCGGGACTGATGAGTTCGCACGACCGTGACCCCGCGGCAACGCGACCGAAGCAGCCGATGCCCTGGCCGTGACGGCGACGGCGCTGGTGATCTGGGTTGCCGAGCCCTCCGCCAGACGCCTCCTCTGGGGCTGGTTGCATGCGCCGGCCCTGGGGCAGAAGCGCACGCTCGAGGCCTCAACCGCGCTGTGCCGCCCACGTCTTCGACTCCCCGGGGACACCGATCGCCCGCGCGAGAACGCAGATGTGGGAGCCGGGTTGTGCCGGCGGGTCAGAGCGAGTAGATGTCGTCCCAGCCGCACTCCACCGGCGCGCAAGCACCGACGAAGTGCTCCTCCGGGGCCGTGGACACGATGCGTGCGCGGTCGCGAAGATGATCCACCGCGTCCGTGGTGTCCGGTTCGTCCCCGTGTCCGTCCTCGGGTATGCTGACGAGTTCGCTCCGGGGGCCGACGATCATGTGCACCATGACGGTTTTTCCGTCGCCCTGGACTGCCGGCAGTTCCACCAGCTCGGAATCATGGTCATCATCGAGTGCGTCGACCAGTTGTAACAGAGCGTCGGCGGCTTCGTCGGTCGTCAGGAATGACTCTCCGCAATATGAAACCCTTTTCATGCCCTTTTCCCCCTGCCGGCTTACGGGCGACTCACTCCGGTATTCCGGCACCCGCGGTTCAGTTACGTGCGCAAAGCTAGCACCGAGGTGGCTTTCCCGCTGTCGGCACGAAAGGGGACAGCGCGAGCTTCGGCGGGAACGGCGTCACGCCGGTTTCTAGGCCGCCCGCACGTCGATTTCACCGGGGTTTGCGCCGTCGCCGCCGAAGACCAGGCGCTGGTTGGCGATCTTGTCGGTAAAGAAGCGGTCGTGGCTGACCACCACAACGGCCCCAGGGAAATGCACCAGTGCGCGTTCCATCACCTGGGTGCTGGACATGTCCAAATGGTTCGTGGGTTCGTCGAGCAGCAGAACGGAGGCGCCCGACAATAGACACTGGGCCATCGCAACGCGTGCTCGTTGGCCGCCGGAGAGATTTCCGATCTTCTGTTTCAGGTCGGCCTCGGAGAACTGGAACATGGAGAGGAATCTGTTCACCGACTTGCGCGTCGCGGTCAGGGCAAGGCTTCCCGGCATGGCGTTGACCGCGTGGCTGACCGTGTCGCTCTCATCGAGGTCGGCGAGCACCTGGTTGTAGGAGACAACGCCGGCGCCGCTCGCCCACGCCACCTGGCCGGAATCGGCCGTCTCTTCCCCCGTCAGAACCCGAAGAAGTGTTGTCTTGCCGCTGCCGTTGGAACCGAGTACCACGATCCGGTTTCCGCGCCGCACCTCGAAGCTCAGGTCGGTGAACAGCGTCTTGTCGCCGTAGGACTTGCTGAGCAGCTCGACCCGGCACAGCACATCCTTGACGTGCAGGCCCCGGTATATCTCGGTGATGATCTGGTCCACCGGCCGGGGCGCGCGGGCCTTCTTGATCTTGGCCAGCTGGTTCCCCAGTCCGCGGCTTTCGGCCTTCGCGGCCTCCCGGCGGTCGGCGATGCCTTCGGCCTCGAACGCCAGAAGTTCGGACTCGTGCACGAACTGCTGCTCGAGCGTCTTCAGCCGAAACTGCTTCTGCACGATGTACTCGCCGAAGTTGCCCGGGTACTCGTGCAGGTGGAAGTTCTCCACCTCGATGATGCGCGTGACGACGGCGTCGAGGAACCGCCGGTCGTGCGAGACGATGATCGCGGCGCCGCGGAAGGTGCGGAACCAGGCCTCAAGCCACTCGACGCCGGCGACGTCCAGGTAGTTGGTGGGCTCGTCCAGCAGCAAGACGTCCGGCCCCTCGAGCAGGATCTTGGCCAGCGCCGCACGGTTGCGCCAGCCGCCGGACAGGTCGTCGATCGCGCAGACGCGGTGCGCGTCGTCGAAGCCGAGTGTGGTCAGCGCCGTGTCGATGCGTCGCCTGTAGTCCCACCCGTCGAGACGGTCCATGTCCTCGAACAGCTCGGACTGCCGGTGGATCAGAGTGTCCAGGGCCGCGCTATGCGACGCATCAGCCGCGATGGCTGCGTCGATGGAGGCGAGTTCCGCCTCGACGACCTTGATCTCGGTGAACAGTTCGTCGAGCACTTCGGTGATCGTGGATTCACCGTTCAGCTCGGAGAACTGCGAGAAGTAGCCGACCTTGATTCCCGGCTCCAGGGTGACGGTCCCGGTATCCGCGCTCACCTGGTCGAGGATGAGCTTGAGGATCGTCGTTTTCCCCGAACCATTCTTACCGATCATGCCGACGCGGTCGCCCGATTCGAGGCGGAAAAACGCCTCACGGAGGATGTTCACGTTCTCAAATCGCACGCTGACGTCGTGCAGCCTAATCAGGCTCATTACTGCTGTCCTCTCGAGGGGGGGACGCGTTTGGCCCGTGATGATTCTACAAAGCACACGGTGTCAGTTGAACTTCGTGCGGCCGTACGTCGTGTTTGTAGAGGGGGACATCACCCTCCGCGATTGAGAGGATCAGCTCATGAATAACTCACGAATCAGGTTTGGCGTAGGCACGGCCGCGGCGCTACTTGCCCTGCTGCTCTCCGGATGCTCCGGCTCCGGCGCCGGCACGGGCACGAGTACCGACACCGGATCCGCGCCGAGTCCGTCGGCTTCCGAGACCATGGCTCCCGCCGCGCTGATGACGGCCGACAGCTCACTCGGCAGCATCGTCGTGGACAAGGCAGGAATGACGGTCTACGTCTTCGACAAGGACACGGCCGACTCCGGAACGAGCGCCTGCGAGGGAGACTGCCTGGCTAAGTGGCCCGCCGTGGTGGCGGATTCCGACTCGCCCACGGCAGATGGCGTCACCGGCACACTCGGCACCATCACCCGCACAGACGACGGCACCAAGCAACTCACCCTGAACGGGCTGCCGCTCTACTATTGGGCGTCCGACGCAGCCCCCGGGGATGTCACGGGCCAGGCGGTCGGCGGCGTCTGGTGGGTTGTCGGCGCGGATGGCGCGAAGATGATGGAGAGCGCGAAATGAGATTGGGCGACACCACTGAGCATCTCAAGCTAGAGCGACCGTGTTTTCATGTTCTACTCTGACTGAATGAGCGAAAGTCACTCAAGGAAAATCAGCCGCCGACCGCGCTGGGTGCAGAACTACCTGGTGGAGGAGCGGCGGTCGGAGCAGCCGGCGCGAACCGGCTACTTCGTCACGGCTGCGATGCTCTTCGTCCTTGGCTCGACGGCCTTCTTCCTGGTGCTCAACGGTGTCCTCGGGCATCAGGGGCTAGCCCTTCTCGATGAGCCTGTGCGCGCGTGGATGGTCGAGCACCGCACCGAGGGCTGGACCACCGTCATGATCGTCATCGCGGAGATCTCTGGTCCGGTCGGCATGCCGATCATCGTCGCGGTCGCTATTGGACTCTGGGTATGGCGATCCGGGCACGCGTGGCGGGTGCTCGTCCTCGGTCTGGCAATGGTCACGGGCATGTCCCTGGCCCTGCTCATTGCACCGATCGTGGGCCGGTCCAGGCCTCCCGAGGAGTTCATGATGATCGGCGTCGACCCCTCGTTTTCCTTTCCGTCCGGGCACGTGCTCGGGGCGGCGGACTTCCTCATCGTCGGTGGCTATCTCGTGGTCTCCCGAGGACGTGGCTGGGGTGTCGCGGCGCTCGCTGGGCTGATCGCGATCGTGGGCATTGGCCTTGTCGCCCTGACACGCGTCTATCTCGGCTATCACTGGCTGACCGACATGGCAGCATCCCTTTCGCTGTCCCTGTGCGTCGTCGGACTCGCAATAGCGTTCGACACGTGGCGGCCGCTTCAATCAGACCCTCCACCGGACTCACCCGGTCCGGTGCCGTTGTCTTCCGGGACGGACAGGGTTTAGCCTCCAGGCAGGACGCCCGTCGGGAGAACGAACTCA
>JBDTAA010000095.1:0-7190 GCA_039924805.1 Cryobacterium sp. | reverse complement strand
CTGGAAGATATTCTCGGTGCCCTTGTTCCGGTGGAAGTACACCACGATCGCGACGCAGACGAGGATCTCGATCAGCACGATGGAGATCACAGCGAGGCCGCTGAACCAGAAGAACAGGTTGAGCACCGGATCGAGCTGGAAGATGGCGAACGCGGTGATCACGAGCCCGGTCAGCACGGATGTGACGATTGATGCCGTGGCGGGGGCGCCGCGGTCGTTGACCCGGCTGAGCACCTTCGGCAACGCGCCGCCGCGACCGAGCGCGAACAGGTAGCGGCTCGCGGAATTCTGGAAGGCCAGCAAACCCGCGAAGAGGCTGGAGAGCACGAGGATGCTCATGACCGTCGCCATCCACGGCCCGACGTACTGGGTGGCCAGGGCGAAGAGGACGGCCGCGGGGTCGGCCAGGGGGACGCCGCCGACCGTGGAGAACTCCACGGTCTTCTCGACCGCCGTCGAGGCGCCCATGCCGGTCACCATGGCGAAAGCGGTCAGCGCAAAGAGGGCCGTGATGAGACCCACCGCGAGGTAGGTCGCGCGCGGCACGACCTTCTTCGGGTCCGTCGACTCTTCGCCGTAGATCGCGGTGGCCTCGAATCCGATGAAGGAGGCAAAGGCGAAAGCGAACGCTATCCCGGCCGAGCCCGCGAGGCCACCGGCGACAATCGCGGCAGGGTCGAAGGAGGCCCAGAGATTAATGCCCTCCGGCCCGCCATCGGTGAGGATGGCCACGGAGGTGACGACCAGGGCCGCCACCTCGAGCAGCATCAACACGCCGAGTACCTTTGCGCCGACGTCAACGCTCAGGAGCGAGAGCACCGTCACGACGGCCCAGGAAAGGAGAGACCAGCCCCACCAGGGGAGCAGCCCGACCTGACCCGCCATGACCGCGCCGAAGAATCCGTAGATGGCCAGCTGGATGGCCACGTAGGCGAGGATCGAGACGAAGGCGGATGCCCCGCCGACGTGCTTCCCGAGGCCTCGACCGATGTAGGCGAAGAATGCCCCGGCATTCGTGACCCGCTGGCTCATCGCCGCGTAGCCGACGCTGAACAGGAGCAGGGTGATGCCGACGATGAGGTATGCGCCGGGAGCCGCCGCCCCGTTGCCGAGCACGATGGCGACCGGGACGGCCCCCGTCATTCCAACCAGCGGGGCCGCGGCGGCGACCACGAAGAAGACAATTCCGATGACGCCCAGGCGCCCCTGGCGCAAGCTCGTTTGCGGTTCGGTGGGGGACTCGGTGCGGGTGGTCATCATGGTTTCTCCTCTGTGGGGTCAGACAAATGGGCGGCGAGGTCGGGGGCCGGATCAGCTGCCGTAGTGCATCCAGACGCCCTTCGTCTGGGTGTACGCGTCGATTGAGTACGGGCCCATTTCGTTGCCCCAGCCGCTCGTCTTGAACCCACCCCAGGGCGCGGCCATGTCGGGAACCGGTGGCATGTTCACGAAGATGGCGCCCGCGCGGATGCCGTTGGCCAGGCGGTGTGCCACCGTCATGTCCTTCGTCCAGACCGTGGCGGCGAGCCCGTAGTCGGTGTCGTTGGCGCGGTTGATCAGGTCCTGCAGTTCGTCGTCATCGTCGTAGGACATGATCGAGAGCACCGGTCCGAAGACCTCCCTGGTCGCGATGTCCATGCCGTCGCGGACGCCGGCGAAGATGGTCGGCTGGTAGAAGAAGCCCTGCTCGCCCGATCGCGCCCCACCCGTGATCAGCTCAGCGCCCTCGGCTCTGCCGGCAGCCACGAGGGCCTCGACGTGGGCGAAGTGCCTGGCGGAGACCAGCGGCCCCAGCTGGCTGGTCGGGTCGATGCCGGGTCCGATCTTCATCCCGCTCACGCCCGCAGCCATCTTCTCGACGAACTCGGCCTCGCGCTTCTTGTTCACGTAGAAGCGCGTGTAGGCCGCGCAGACCTGCCCGGAGTTCAGCATCCCGCCGGCGATGTTCCCGCCAACGGCGGCATCGATGTCGGCATCGGCGGCGATGATGGACGGAGCCTTGCCGCCCAGCTCAAGGGTGACCTTCTTCAGGTTGGAGGCGGCGGAACCGGCGACGATGGAGCGGCCGACGGCGGTGGAGCCGGTGAAGGAGACCTTGTCGACCTTCGGGTGGTCCACGAGGGCCTGGCCCGTCGTGCCGTCGCCGGTCACCAGGTTGATCACGCCGGCCGGGAAGCCGGCCTGGGCGGCCAATTCGACGAGACGGATGGCGGTCAACGGGGTCTGCTCCGCGGGCTTGATGACGACGGTGTTGCCGGTGGCCAGGGCCGGGGCGAGCTTCCAGGAGAGGATCATCAGTGGGAAGTTCCAGGGCGTGATCAGCGCGCAGACGCCGATGGGCTCGCGGCGGGTGTAGTGGTGCGTATCGGGGAAGGAGATGGGGGAGGTGCGGCCCTCGATCTTGGTGACCCAGCCGGCGTAATACCGGAAGTGCTCCGCCGCCCCGCTGACCGAGATGTTGCGGGAGACGCCGATCGGCTGTCCCTGGTCCCTGGTCTCGAGTTCGGCCAGTTCGTCGGCGTGGGCCTCGATCAGGTCGGCGAGCGTGAACAGCAGCCGCGCCCGAGCGACCGGGAGCATGTCGCGCCACTCCGGGGCAGTGAAGGCGATCTGCGCCGCGTCAACGGCGGCATCCACGTCGACGGCACTGGCGAACCCGACCTCATCGATGATCTCCTCGGTGGCGGGATTCCAGGTCGTGATGGTGCCGCCGGTCGCGCCGGTCCACTCACCGTTGATGAACAGCTTCGTTGCCATTGTGTGACTCCTCGTCGAGTACGTAGCCGGCTCAGTGCGGCAAAATCCCCAGTCATTGGAGGCTCTGTCCCGACTCTCTCGTGTGAACGGGCGTCCGGCCTTGTCTTTCCGGGAACGGCAGTTGACTCGTGGCGAAGGCTTCAGGCGCGACGGTATGCGCTGGGTGGTTCGCCGAAGGCGAGGCGGAAGGTGCGGCTGAAGTGCGCGGCGTCCAGGAACCCCCACCGTGCGGCAATGGCGGCAACCGGGCGATCGTCCAGGATGGGATCGCGCAGGTCCCGGCGGCAGCGCTCCAGCCGTCGGGTGCGGATCCAGCCGGCCACGGTCGTATCGGCTTCGTGGAAGATGTTGTGCACCTGGCGGGTGGACATGAAGTGGGCGGCGGCGATCCCAGCCGGGGAGAGCTCGGGGTCGCCGAGATTGGCCTCGATGTGCTGGCGCATCCTCGCCAGCATCTCGCCATGGGAGCCGGCCACCGGGTCGCGGTACACGTTCAATTCGCTCTCGAACATGGTGGCAATGAGGTCAACGGCGTTGTAGGCGAGCCGGTGGCCGCTGGTGCCGGACAGTGCCTCGAGGTTCCCGGCCAGCTGGACCATGAACGGGCTGATCATTCGGCCCAGCCCGGCGTCACCGGCCATGCGGACGGCCGTCAGCTGGGCGATGGAGTCCGCAGGGAGGTCGAGGGCGTCGTGGGGGATCATCAACACCAGGAGGCGGAAATCCTCGGCGAAGGCCAGGGTGTACGGGCGGTGGGTGTCGTATACGGCGATATCCCCGGGGCGCAGTGTGGCCTCCCGGCCGTCCTGGATCAGGATGCCGTGGCCGGACAGCTGCAGATTCAGCTTGAAGTACAGGCGGTCCGACTTCGAGATGAGCGCGGGGGTACGCAGCACCTCATGTCCGTTCGCCGTGACTTCGACGATGGAGAGGTCATCCAGCACGCGCGAGCGGAGCGTGCCCCGGAAATCTGGTGCGCCCGATCGCACGTCGAGGGGAACGAACGACTGGGAGACCAGGCTGCGCCACTGGGTGAAGCTGTCCGCGACGGCCGTCTGCACCGGATCCAGCGCGCCGCGGGAACCTGTGCGCATGTTCGTCGTGGTCACGAGGAGCCCCTTCCGGCAGCGCTTCGTCGCGCGTCCCCTGCAATCTAGTCGCGAACGAGGCCGCTGTCACTCTTTTTTCAACACTCGGCGAAGAACCCGCCCGTCAGTCCCCGGTGGAGAGGACCTGCAGGTAGCCCTCGAGCTGCGCGACCAGCCGCGCCGGAGAATGCTCGTCTGGGGAGAGGAGGGCAGTGATCTGTGCGCCCAGCACCACCGTCATGAGATGCCCGACGATGTCGACATCGGGCACGGTTGCGTGAATTTCACCGGCGGCCCTGGCCTCGCGCAGGTGCTCGCGCAGCCGACCCCGCCATTGCCGCATGGACTCCTCGTTCAGTGTTGCCTTCGGCGGATCAGACAGCGCCTTCTGCCAAAAGGGGATGACGATCCGGGCCTCCTGGAGCCGCGTGTCATCGAGCGGGAGGATCTCGTGGCAGAAGGCGCGCATCGCGGCCAGGCCCCTGTGGCCGGCGGTCGATTTCTCCATGCGCTGATTCGTCTGGTTGAACACGTGGCCGAAGGCGAAGGTGAGCAGGTCGTCCTTGGTGGGGAAATAGGGCTTGAGCGCCCCATTGGTGAAGCCGGCCTCCGCCGCGATATCGCGCATGGTGGCGCCCTCGATGCCGTGGCGGGCGATGATGCGCCACGTCGCCTCGACGAGTTCGACCCGTCGCTGATCGTGGTCAACGACTTTCGGCATGCTGCCCCTCGAGAAAATAGTGCCCGGAAAAAAGACCTTGTCAGCGAGCCTAGCGAAAGCTATGGTTCTACAACCATAGAAATAAAACCGCGAACGATGCGCAGCGCTGCGACTCCACAACGCCCGGAAAGGTGTACCCATGACCTCCCCCACACTGACCGCCACGGCCGCCTATTCCCTGGTCACGGCCGAGGAAATCAGCACGGTTCGCGGGATCCTGGTCGGAGCCGACCAGCTCGGGGACACCACCCGCATCGCCTACCTGGGGTTGCTCGACCCGCCTCGAGGCGCCGCGGACGACCGGCCGGACCGACGGTTTCGGATCTTCCTGCACGACACATCCGGTGCCTCCCCCCGCGATGTCGTCGTGTCGGCCACCACCGGAACTGTCGAGTCGGTTGTCGTTCTCGACACCGCGGTGAGCGGGGAGCTGCCCGTTCTCGAGGAGGAATTCGCCGCGGTGGAGGAACTCCTGACCCACGACGAGCGGTGGCTGAAGGCGCTCGCTGATCGGGGCCTGGACGTGGCGAAGGTCCGGGTGGCGCCGCTCTCCGCCGGCGTCTTCGAGTATCCGGATGAGAAGGGCCGGCGGATCCTCCGTGGGCTCGCCTTCGTGCAGGATTTCCCCGAAGACAGTGCCTGGGCCCACCCGGTGGACGGGCTCGTGGCCTACGTGGACATCGTCAGCAAGACGGTCGACCAGGTGATCGACTACGGCCCCGTGCCCATTCCCGCCGAGCACGGCAACTACACCGACCCGCTCCTGACCGGGCCCGAACGCACCACGATCAAGCCCCTCAGCATCACCCAGCCGGAAGGCCCCAGCTTCGTGGTGTCCGGCGGCAACCATGTCGAGTGGGAGAAGTGGAGCCTGGATATTGGGTTCGATGTTCGCGAAGGCCTCGTCCTGCACAACATCGGCTTCCAGGACGGTGACCGGCGCCGATCACTGATCAACCGCGCCTCGATCGCGGAGATGGTGGTGCCCTACGGCGATCCCGCGCCCGTGCGGTCATGGCAGAACTACTTCGACACGGGCGAGTACCTGGTCGGGCAATACGCCAACTCGCTCGAACTCGGTTGCGACTGTCTCGGCGACATCACCTACCTCAGCCCGGTGATCGCAGACGGCTTCGGCAACCCGCGCGAGATTCGCAATGGGATCTGCATGCACGAAGAAGACTGGGGCATCCTTGCCAAGCACAGCGACCTCTGGACCGGCATCGACTACACGCGCCGCAATCGCCGCCTGGTGATCTCCTTCTTCACGACCGTCGGCAACTACGACTATGGCTTCTACTGGTACCTCTATCTGGATGGCACGATCGAGTTCGAGGCCAAGGCCACCGGCGTTGTCTTCACCAGCGCCTATCCAGGCAAGGGCTACGCGTATGCCTCCGAGTTGGCTCCCGGTCTGGGCGCCCCGTTTCACCAGCACCTCTTCAGCGCCCGCCTCGATATGGCACTCGACGGCGCGACCAACCGCGTCGAGGAGGAAGAGGTCGTCCGGGTGCCGATGGGGAAGGGCAACGAGCGTGGCAACGCATTCGGCCGCCGCCGCACACTGCTGACATGCGAATCCGAAGGCGTGCGCGAGGCGAACATGGCCGCCGGACGCACCTGGCACGTGTCCAACCCCAACTCCCTGAACCGGCTCGGGGAGCCGGTCGGCTACAAGCTGTATCCTCAGGGACAGCCGACCCTGCTGGCCGATTCGCAGTCATCGGTGGCGAGGAGGGCCGCGTTCGCCACCAAGGACCTGTGGGTGACCCGCTTCGCCGAGGATGAGCGGTATCCCACCGGCGATTTCGTCAACCAGCATGCCGGCGGGTCCGGTCTGCCGTCCTATATCGAGGCGGATCGGGACATCGACGGCCAGGACATCGTGCTGTGGCACACCTTCGGCCTCACCCACTTCCCGCGCGTCGAGGACTGGCCGATCATGCCGGTGGACACCGCCGGCTTCAAGCTGCGGCCGGACGGGTTCTTCGACCGCAGCCCCGTGCTGGACGTGCCGGCCAACCAGCCCGGCCATATGCCCGCCGTCGAGGGACACTGCGCCTGCTGACGGACCTCGCTGCCGCACGGCCGCTCCGGTCCGGTAGCCGATTGGTGCCGACCGGGCCCGGAATCGGGCAAGCTGGGGGGATGGCCGCCACCCGGACCCTCAGCCCGCCGGATGCCGCGCGCCTCGAAGCACTCACCCGCATGAAGAGGCTCGCTGCCGCACTGCTCGGCGTCATGGCGCTCGTCTTTGCCGTCGCGTTCTCGTTGCAGGAGCAATACCCGTGGCTTCAGTACGTGCGAGCCGCCGCCGAGGGCGGCATGGTCGGCGCGATCGCCGACTGGTTCGCCGTCACCGCGCTGTTCCGCTACCCGTTGGGGCTGCGCATCCCGCACACGAACATCATCGCCAGGCGCAAGGACGAGATCGGCGCGAGCCTGGGCGAGTTCGTCGGGACGAACTTCCTCTCCGAACCCGTCGTGCGCGGCAAGTTGGAGTCGCTCGGCGTGTCCAGGCGGCTGGGTACGTGGCTGGTCGTGTCGAAGAACGCGAAGCGGGTCACCGACGAGGTCGCGGTGGCCGGCACGGGCATGCTCCGGCTGCTGGGAGACGACGCCGT
>JBDTAA010000094.1:0-6118 GCA_039924805.1 Cryobacterium sp. | reverse complement strand
GCTCGTGGTCGCCAGCTACCGGGTGAGCGCGTTCGATCACGTGCTGGAGCCCGGTATCCCCGGCAAGGGCGAGCTGCTGACCACGCTCAGCCTCTGGTGGTTCGACCGCCTCAGCGGCGTGCCCAACCACCTCGTCCCGGAGCACACCCTCGCCGGAAACCTGATCCCGGCCGCCGTCGCCGGTCGCGCCATGCTCTGCAGGACGCTCGACATGTATCCGATCGAGTGCGTCGTGCGCGGCTATCTCACCGGCTCCGGCTGGAAGGAATACCAGGCCTCGCAGACGGTGTGCGGCATCCCGTTGCCGGCCGGCCTGCACGACGGCGACCGCCTGCCGGAGCCCATCTACACTCCGGCCTGGAAGGCCCCTCTCGGCGAACACGACGAGAACATCTCTTTCGAGCGCACGGTAGAACTGGTCGGGGCGGATGCGGCGGCCGAACTGCGCACACTCTCGCTGGAGATCTTCGGCCGCGCCGCTGCCATCGCCGAGGACGCGGGCCTCATCCTCGCCGACACCAAGTTCGAGTTCGGTGTCGACCGCGAGACCGGGCTGACCCGCATCGCCGACGAGGTGCTGACGAGCGATTCGAGCCGGTACTGGGACCTGGCTGCCTGGCGCTCCGAAACGACCCCCGCCGAGCGCATGGCCAGCTTCGACAAGCAGATCGTGCGCAATTGGCTGGCCGCGCGTTGGGACCAGACGGGTGAGCCGCCGGAGCTGCCCGACGAGATCGTCGAGCAGACCGCTGCTCGCTACCGGGAGCTGCTGGAGCGACTGACCGGCGCGTAGCCGACGACGGGGTCACGGCGTCCGAATCCACGGGGGCGAACCCGCCGACCCGCCCGCCGACTAGCGCCGAGCAGCGCGCCGACTTGACCTGTTCCGGTCGAGCTTGGCCGGCACGCCGGGGCAAGTCGACCGGAATTGGCAAACTCGGCGGATCGGCGCGGGTCGGCCCGGGTCGGCGCGGATGGGCGCGGGCCGGCGCGGCGTCCGCGGAATAGCGCGTGGGCGGCATCCGTTATGGCCCATGTGACTATTCGATCCGTGAACGACCTGCTCGCCGCCGACACCGGGATGGGCGCCGTGACCCTGCGCGTCGGCAATCTCGACGCGATGATCGCGTACTACCGCGACGCCGTCACGCTGGAGCTGCTCAGCCACGAGGGCCCGATCGCCGTGCTCGGCCGCGGGAGCACGCCGATCGTGATCCTGCAGCACGCGCCGGAGCTCGCGGCGCCGGAGCCGCGCTCGGCCGGACTGTTTCACACCGCCATCCTGTTCGAGACCCAGGCGCAGCTGGCCGCCGCGGTCTACTCGGTCGGCACGAAAGGTCCGGGCACGTTCACCGGCAGCGCAGACCACCTGGTCAGCCAGGCCTTCTACTTCACCGACCCGGAGGGCAACGGGATCGAACTCTACTGGGACCGGGACCGGTCCAGCTGGAGTTGGGCGCACGGGCAGGTCGAGATGGACACCCTCTATCTCGACCCCAACGCGTTCATCTCGGAGCACCTCACCGAAGCGGGCCAGACCAACCCGTCGGCCGGCAACGCCATCGTCGGCCACGTGCACCTGTCGGTGGGCGACGTGGCGAGCGCCCGCGCCTTCTACGTCGACAAGCTCGGCTTCGAGGCCACCGCCATGTTCGGCCCCTCCGCCCTGTTCGTCTCGGCGGGCGGGTATCACCACCACATGGCGATGAACATCTGGAACAGCGCGGGCTCCGGCAAGCGCCGTCTCGCGCTCGGCCTCGGCGAGGTCGACATCGTGGTGCCGAGCCCCGACGACCTCGGCGCGCTGAACGAACGGATGACCCACTTCGGCGTGCAGACACGCCACGACGGACAGTCCCTGAGCTTCGACGACCCCTGGGCCAACCTCATCCGTGTCACCCCGCGCGCCACTCCCGCCTGACCCGCACCGCGGCCACGGGCGTCGCGGCTTCCGCCGAGCTTGACCGTTTCGGTCGAGTTTGCCCGGCACACCAGGGCAACTCGACCGGAAGTGGCAAACTCGGCGAACGGATGCCGCGGGCGCGGGGGCCTCGGCGCTAGGCGACCGCGACGGGGACGGGCGCGGGGACGGGCGCGCCGACGGGCGCGGGGACAGGCGAGGCAACGGGAACGGGGACCTCCGGCAGAGCGTTCGACTTCGCGACCTGGCCGAGCCAGGCGAGGCTCGGCTTCGGCGTGCGCACGAAGGTCTCCCGGTCGACGGCGATGAGGCCGAATGTGGGACGGAATCCGCTCGCCCACTCGTAGTTGTCCAGGGCGCTCCAGTGCAGGTAGCCCAGCACATCGATGCCGTCGTCCATGGTCGCCTTCAGGCCGCGCAGTGCCCCGTCGGTGTAGGCGATGCGGCGAGTGTCGTCGGCGGTGGCGATGCCGTTCTCGGTGACCATGACCGGCACGTGCCCGCTCAGCTCCCACGCCGCGCGCACGCCGAGCTCGAGCGCCGGCGGGAAGAACTCCCAGCCGGTGAGCGTGGTCTCCACGTCGTCGCGAACGGGGATGGGGCCGTCCGGGCCGATGAACGTGCGGGTGTAGGCCTGCACGCCGATGAAGTCGTCACCTGCCGCGTTCTCGAGGTACCAGTCGTCGCTCGGGTAGGCGTACTCGCGCAGCTTCTCGTCGGCGCCGGGCTCGCCGGTGGAGTGGAAGGCCTGGGTGGCGACGGTCCAACCCGACTTCAGGCCGCTCACCGAGGACAGCACCTCGCGCGCGCGCTTGTGGGACTCGAGCAGGGCATCCGCCACCTGGAGGTCGGGGCGTGGCAGGCCGAAAGCCACGAGGTTCGCCGCGGTCTCGCCGCCGGCGAGCATGGCCGCGATGTTCGGCTCGTTGATCGTGCAGACGTAGTCGACGCCCTCGGCGACGATCGGCAACGCGGCTTCTGCGAACCGGGCGAACAGGTCGGGCGCCTCCGGATTGCGCCAGAAACCGCGCTCGAACATCCACTGCGGCACGGTGAAATGCACGAGTGTGACGACGGGGTTGAGGCCGAATTCGTGGGCGGTGTCGACCATGCGCCGGTAGTGGTCGATCTCCGCGCGGGAGACCTCGCCCGGGGCCGGCTCAATGCGGCTCCACTCGATGCTGAACCGGTAGGAATTCAGGCCGGCATCCGCGAGCAGCTTCATGTCTTCGCGGTATCGGTGGTAGCTGTCCATCGCGTCACCGCTGGGCTCGACGATCTGCGTGCCGGCGGCGTGCTCCTTGACCCACCAGTCGTTGTTGACGTTGTTGCCCTCGATCTGGTGCGCGGCTGTCGCGGCGCCCCAGAGGAATCCTTCGGGAAAGTTCTGCATGGTGCTCCTTGTCATTTGGGCCGCCCGGATTCCGGACGCGCCCTCATCGGTCGGTGGGGTCGGATGCTGCGGGCGCCTGGCGCCCCCAGAAATCGGTGAGCACGGCCGCGGTCGCGTCCGGGTTCTCGCGTTGCGGCGAGTGCGCGGCGCCCGGGATGACCGCGTACGGCGCGTCGAGTCTGGCGGCCATGTCACGCTGCCACTTCTGCGGCCATGCCCCGTCGTCGACGCCGTGGGCGACGAGCACGGGCAGACCGGTGGCGGCCAGTTCGGCGGTGGTGTCGGTTTCATCGGCGAGGATGCGCGCCCCGCCGAGCAGGTTGTCGTCGCTCGTGCTCGCCAGGCGCATCCGGGCGAATGCCTGATCGGGGGTCAGCTCACCGTCGGGTCGGCCGACGAGGCCTGGGTTGTCGCGGTCCCACCATGCCGACGACCCGGAGTCTCGCACCAGTGCCGCGTTCTGCGCGTTCCGCCCCGGCCAGCCGTAAGGCCCTGAGCAGAGCAGGACGACGTCGGCGAAGCTGGAGGGAGACGCGATCGCGGCAGCGCGGCCGACGACCCCGCCGAGGCTGTGCCCGACGAGGTGCACGGGCCGGCCGTGGCCGATGAGGTCGGCGACTTCGACAAGGTCGTGTGCGAGCGCCTCAAGCGTGTAGTTCGCGGTGCCGATCGGGGCGACCGAGTCGGCCTGCCCCCGCTGGCTGTACGCCCAGGCGTCCCAGCCGTCCGCGGCGACCAGCGGCAGGAAGCCCTGGAAGTCCTCCTTCGACCCGGTGAATCCGGGCACGAACAGCACGACACCGCGTTCGGCGCCGACCGGTGCGGAACGCAGCGCGGTGAGGCGCCCGACCGGCAGGGTGAGCGCGAGGACCTCCACCTCCGCCGGTAACGGCAGCCGGCCGAACGGCTCGGCCGCGGCGTACTGGGTGATCACTCGGCTCCGCCTCGGACGGTCCGTCCGGGGTTGGGGATCGCGTCGAGCAATCGCACCGTGTAGTCGTCCTGGGGGTTCCGCAAGACGGCGGCGGTGTTGCCGGATTCGACGACCTGGCCCTTGTTCAGCACCATGATCTGGTCGGTGACGAGCCTCGCGCTGAGCAGGTCGTGAGTGATGTAGAGCATGCTCACGCCCCAGGTCTCGCGCAGGTTCTCGAGCAGGGCGAGCACGCCGGCGCGCAGGGAGACGTCGAGCATCGACACCGGCTCATCGGCGATGATCACCTGGGGCTCGCTGGCGAGCGCCCGCGCGATGACCACGCGCTGGCGCTGGCCGCCGGAGAGCTGGTGCGGCAGCCGGGCCGCGAACTGCTCCACCGGAGTCAGGCCAACGGTCTCGAGCAACTCGAGCACGCGACGGCGCGCGTCGCGGCCGCGCAGCCCCGAGTAATTCACCACCGGGCGGGTGAGCGTGTACTCAACGGTGTGCAGCGGGTTCAGCGCCGCATACGGGTCCTGGAACACCATCTGCACCTCACGATGCAGGCGCTTCAGCCCCCTCCGCTTGACCCGTTCGATCTGGTGGTCGCCGAACGTGATGCTGCCGGATGTCGGATGCTCGATCCCGGTGATCATCTTGGCGATCGTGCTCTTGCCGCTGCCGCTGGCCCCGACAAGCGCCATCGACGCCCCCGGCTCGAGGGTGAACGACACGTTGTCGACCGCGAGCACCGGCTGGTCGGCGCGGCTGGGCCGCGGGTAGAGCTTTGAGACGCCGGACACGACAATCGCCTCGTGCGCCGCGCGGCCCTCGCGAGTGCGTGCGGGGGCGCGGGTCTCGACCGGAGGTTCGAGCAGGGCGGTCGCGACGTGGGTCTCGACGGGCGGGACCACCGGGGGCGGGAAGGTCTCGACGGGCGGGGCCACCGCGGGCGTCGCCACCGAGCCGCGGGACACGAGGCCCGGCACCTCGACGACCTCGGCACGCGGGTCGCCGTAGTGGCTGAGCAGCATCTGCGTGTACTCGTGCTGGGGCGCGCGCAGGATCGCCTGCGACGGCGCGTCCTCGACGATGCGCCCTTCGTGCATGACCATGACCCGCTCCGTCACCTCGAGCACGATGCCGAGGTCGTGGCTGATCAGCACGGCCGTGAAGCCCATGGATTTCTGCAGTTCGCGGATGGTGTCCATCACGGCGTGCTGCACGAGAACGTCGAGGGCGGTGGTCGGCTCATCGAAGACCATCAGCCGCGGCTCGAGGGACAGGGCGAGGGCGATCGAGACGCGCTGCCGCATCCCTCCGGAGAGCTCGCCGGGAAAACGGTCGAGCACGGTGGCCGGCAGCTCGACCTTTCCGGCCAGCTCTCGGGCCCGGGCCTCACGGTCGCGCTTGGAGACGTGGCCGTGCGCCTCGAAGATGTCGAAGAAGTGGTTCCGGATGCTGCGCACGGGGTTCAGCGCGTTCATCCCGGACTGCAGCACCATGGCGAATCCGCCCTGGCGCTGCAGGCGCACGGCCTTGGGGTCCATCTCGGCAATGTCGACGCCGTCGAACAGGATGCTGCCCCCGCCGATCCCGGCCGGCGGCTTGGACAGCCGGGTCAGCGCGAAGCCGAGGGTGGACTTGCCGGAGCCGGATTCGCCGACCAGGCCGACGAACTCCCCCGGCTGAAGGTCGAAGGAGACGTCCTTCACCGCGTACACGGGCTCTGCGCCCTTCGAGGAGTAGACGACGGAGAGGTTGCGAACGCTCATGAGGCTCATCGTGAGGCTCCTTCCCGGAGGCGCGGATTGCTCAGGCCGTCGACACCGAAGTTGATCAGGCTCAGCGAGGTGGCGAGCAGGGAGATGCAGAGGCCGGGGGCGAA
>JBDTAA010000093.1:0-18657 GCA_039924805.1 Cryobacterium sp. | reverse complement strand
GGAGCGCTACGCCGAGCTCGACCTGGCCGGCCGGGATCTGACCGGCATCAGCTTTCGGGAGTGCGAGTTTCGGGCTGTCTCGTTCGACGACGCCACGCTGCGCGGCGCGACCTTCGCCGAGTGCGTCGCCGTCGACCTGCGCGCGGCCGTCTTCAGCGCACCACGGTCGACCTGGCGCGATGTGCGGATCGAGCATTCCAGACTCGGCTCCGTTGAGGCCTACGACACCACGATGCGCTCCGTGCACCTCGACGGCTGCAAGCTCGACTTCGTGAACCTGCGCAATGCAGTGCTGATCGACGTGCTGCTCTCGAATTGCATCATCGACGAACTCGACCTCGGGAGCGCCACCGTGCAGCGGCTCGAGCTGAGGGACTGCCGGGTTGGCACGCTCGACCTCGCGGGCGCTCGGCTCACCGACGTCGATCTGCGATCCAGCGACTTCGGAGCGATCCACGGTCTCGAGGGTCTCCGCGGGGCGATCATCGACGATTCCCAGCTCAGCCTGCTCGCGCCGCTGCTCGCGGCCCATCTCGGCATCGTCGTCGACTGATTCGCGTCAGGGGATCGCACCGGCGGTCAGTTCGAGATCCGACTTGGGCCGCTCGCGTTGGGTTGCGATGGCGGCACCGGCCGCCACGCACACCACGACGATGGCGACCTGCTGCACCGGGGAGAAGGACTCCCCCAGCACGAGGAAGCCGAACACCGCCGCGATGACCGGCGCGAAGCTCGTGATAATCGCGTAAATGCGCGGGGTGATCCGCCGCAGGATGAAGGTGTCGAACGTGTACGGGAAGGCCGACGACAGCACACCGACGGCCAGGAGCAGGCCCAGGATCCGCCAGTCGAAACGTGACCAGTCAACGGTGATGAGCGCGATCGGCACGAGCAGGGTCAGGCTGACGAGGCTCGCAACCGAAATGCCCTCGAGCCCGGGAAACTCGGTTGCCACCCGCCGGGTCAGCAGGATGTACGCCGCCCACGAGGCCGCGGCTGTCAGGCCGAATACGATGCCGATCGGGTCAAGCGTGCCGTCGGTCCAGGTGAGCAGGAAGACCCCGACCGCCGCCGCCGACGCGAAGACGAAGTCGAGCGGGCGCCGTGATGTGGCCAGCGCGAGCCCGAAAGGCCCGAGGAACTCGATGGTGGCCGCTATTCCGAGCCCGAGGATACCGACGGCCTCGTAGAACGTGAGGTTCATGACGGCCAGCACGACCCCGAGCATCACTGCCGGCCACAACCGTCGCCAGGTCAGGGATGCGAGCCTGGGGCGGTAGAAGGGCAGGATGGTGATGGCCATGATCAGCTGCCGCGCCGCGACCACAACCGGCGAACCCACCACGGGGATCAAGAGCCCCGCGAGCGATGAGCCGTAATTGATGCTCACCTCGGTGACGAGCTGTGCGCCCGCGCCGATCGTCTGGTCGCGTTTGGATGTCACTGGGCTCCTCGTCAGGCACCAGGGAAGGGCGCGATACGAGAGTACCGGCTGGTACGCCGGCGAGAAGCCGTGCTAGGCGGCGTCGCTGAACGGGATGAAGCTGTACTCGCTGGTCAGGTGCTCGTGGGCACACGCTCCGCAGTACAGCACACCGGTGCTGCGCATGGCGGTGACCCGCGGGGAGCACTGCACGACCTTCGGGCCGCAGCAGGGTGAGATCACCATGAACGCGCCGGACTCGAGCGGGTCGTGCCCGCTCAGGCCACGAAGGTGGTGGGCGCCTTCGCAGGGCAGGTCAGAGGCAAAATCGAGCAGGGAAACGACGTCTGTGTCAAGCAGAGAATCCATGAGGTCACGTTCAATCGAGCGAAGGGGGCTACCGTCGCAGGATAGATCGAGGCACCTCAGTGGCGACCGCACCGGGTGGGGCAACGGCATCACCTCGGGCAGAATGCGCCCTCGGGAGACCCGTCGGAATGTCTCGACAGGCACCGTCAGGACATGCAGGCTAGGCACTCCCAACGAGCGGAGAGCCTATCCGTCAACTACAAGTTGATAGCCATCCACCACGAACATGAGGAATTCTACGGGTTGACCAAACCTGTTCTCGAGCGGATAAACCGAGCTAATCGAAAACCGAACGGGCGATCGCGGTCACCTCGAGCGGCACTCCGGCCGGAAGTATGAGAGCGAGCGCCGGGGGCCGCCAGCGGGCACTGAGCGCCACCGTTGCGCTCCTCCCGTCGACGGAGATCGCGCGGCTTACCGCGAGCCCGTCGAAGGCGGGGTGCGGCGCGGACGCCAGATAGCGCCGGGCAGCGGCCGCGACGTCGGCCGAGCGGAGCGTGGGCCTGGTTTCGGTCCCGGTGATGTCTACGGCATCAAGCGCGAACGCTTCCGCTGCCGCGAGCGCCGCGCCGTCCGCCAGCGTGAACAGGCGCTTGCGCTCCAGGTAGAGGGATGTCGCCGCGACCACGACCAGGATCAACGCCAACGACAAGCAGGCGAAAAAGATCGTCAACAGCAGGGTGGAGCCATCGTCGTCCCTCGGTTTCAAGGCCCGGCTCACCGCGCTCACCCCGCGCCCCAGAACCGGGACACGGTTTGAGTGGCGGTGGCCTCGATCGGGATGGCGGCGGCACTCTGCAGCGAGAGCAGGTCGGGAACGAGGGGAAGCGGAATCAGGATGCGCACCGTGACGACGACAACGCCCTGCCTCGTGAGGCACCGGGCAGGGTCGGGGTCGCAGTCGATCCGCACGGATGCGGCGTCGGCGGGGATGCCGTAGTCGGCGAGCCCGATGCGCACCGCGCGCAGGGCGCGCTCGGCGGCCTCGTCCCCATCGGGGGCCTGCACGTAGACGCGAGCGGCCTGGCGGGCGGCCCCCTCGACGGCCATAGCCCCACACTGCAGCGCAGCCAGCGCCAGCACCAGATACACGAGTGGCACGAGCAGCACCAGGCCGGCCGTGATGAATTCCAGCGACGCCGAGCCCGTCTCAGAGGCCACCATGGACCTACCCGGTCGCCTCAACTGCCGCATGGCCCACCACCTCCAGCCCTCGATCGGGCCCGATCAGCCCGAGCAGCGGAAGCGGTGCGATGACTCGCACCTCGGCGCTGCGGTGGTCGCCGAAACGGCCGTAACCCGCCTCGACGTCGCGGGCATAGGAGGGCCCGAGCGCCGCCGTGATCAGGTCCCGGGTGCGCGCGGCGCCCTCGTCTGGGCCGCTGCCGGCGAGCGCCGCGAACCTCGCGCCCTCCGCGGCCGCATCCAGCACGGTGTTCCGGATGTGCAGTGCGAGGGCCAGTTGCATCACCGAGAGAGTGAGCACGGTCAGGAGCGACACGACCATGACGAACTCGGCCACCGCGGAGCCCGAATCAGCCGCGATCATCGCCCGCAGGCGCATTCCGGTCATGGTAGCCCGCGCTCTCGTCAGAACCCGGTGACCCGGTCGATCGCCTGCTGGAAGACTCCGCTCAACGCCGGTCCGGCAAGCCCCCAGAGGATGAGGACCAGCCCGGCTGTCATGAGCGTGATGAGAACCCATCCGGGCACGTCCCCGCTCTCGTCCCGCCACCGGTTCAGGAAGCGCTGTGTCAGTCGCGGCATGATCTCCTTCTTTCTCTGGTTGTTTGGAACCGCCAAGAACTCAGAATCCGGCCGATAGCACGATGAAGCCGGGGAAAACGGCGAACAGGATCGTCATCGGGAGAATCAGGAAGACGACGGGGACGAGCATGGCCACTTCCTTCTTCCCGGCGACCTCGAGGAGGCCTCGCTTGGTCGCCTCCCGGGCGTCCTGGGCCTGGGCCCGGAGCACCTCGGCGAGGGGGGAACCGCGGTCCAGCGCCCCGGTGACCTGATCGACGAACCGGGTGAACGCGGGCAATTGCAGCTGCCGTGAGAGGACTTGCATGGCGGAAGCGAGCGGCACCCCGGCGTGAACGTCGGCCACGACGCCGCCCAGTTCACGAGACAGCTCCCCCGAGCCTGTGCCGGACACCCTGCACAAAGCGTCGAGGATTCCCTCACCCGCCGACAGCGACAGCGTGAGGAATTCCAGGATGGTTGGCAATTCGCTGTCCATGCGTGCGAGGCGAGCCGCGGCCGCTCGGCGCAGCAGCCAGTCGCGCAGGAACGCCGCGGAGATGGCGGCGATCACGGGTAGAACTACCTGGCCGGCCAGGGGCAGCGCCCGTAGGGCGGGCAGCCCGAGCACGGCGGCGGTGGCCCCGGCCAGGGAGACCAGCGCCCACGCGAGCTGCTCCGATCGAAATGCATCGACGCTTCTGGTGGACCCCGACTGGCGGAGACGATGGCCGGTGGCATCCGCACCGCCCAGAAGGGCCGACATGGCGCCCCGGAGCCCGTGAAAGGCCGGGGAGAACACGGCCCCGAGCACGGGGATCGGGTCGACCGATTGGCGGCCCACGAACGCGCGCGCCTCGGCCGACACGTCGAGCAGGTACGGGGCCAGCCGGTTCGCCAGGCGCGGCCGGCTGAGTCGGGGCATCAGGCTGACCAGGGACCACAACCCCACGCCCAGTGCCGTTCCGCAGAGCACTCCCCACGCCAGCTGCGAACTCACCGGAACCACCGGCGTTCCTCGGGGAGACGCCCGAGCCTCACCATGATGCGGTAGGCGACAACAGAGACGGCGAGGCCACCGGCAATCACGACGGCGCCGGCGGGCGTGTTGTACGCGAGCGCGGCTTCCGGGCGCGAGGCCAGCAGCATGAGCACGATCCACGGGGCCGCAACGCCCAGCCGGGCAGAGTTCACGATCCAGGACTGCCGGGCCTCGACCTCCGAGCGGATGGCGGCATCCTGCCTCAGCCACGCCGCGAGGCTGCGCAGCACAATCGTGAGATCGCTTCCGCCGACCTCCCTGGCCATGCGCAGGGTCTCCAGGATGCGATCGGCGATCGGGTCGGAGAGGGCCAGCTTGAGTTCGTCGATGCAGTGCGCGAAATTGCCCGTCGCCCGGTATTCGCGCTCGAACGCCGCGAAGGCCACGCGACTGGCGGTCGGTCCGGCGTGGGCGAGGCTGCTGACGCTGTCGGGCAAAGCAAGACCCGATCGCACGGCGGAGACCAGGTGGTCGACGACGTCGGGCCAGACCGTGCGGTTTGCCCGCCGGCGGGCCCGCGCCCGCCAGGACGCGAGCAGCGCGGGAAACGCCAGGGAGACCAGCCCGGCCACGGCGGCGAGCGCCTGCACTCCGAGCAGGGCCTGGACGAGAGCCGCGGCGGCAAGTCCGAGTACCACGGAGATGGCCGCGAACACCGGCACGGGCACCTGGCCGAACCCCGCCAGGGCGAGGCTCGACCGCATCCGTGCCGAAGCTCCCGGCCGACCGTGTGTACGTGCCGATCCAGCGGGCCAGAGGATCGGGGCGGCCAGGAGGAGCAGTCCGGCGCCCAGCAAGCACCCGAGCACGAGGGTCATGCCGCTCCCCGCCGGAGCACGACGGCCGGATCGAGCCCCGCCGCGCGGAACTTGGCGAGCTTTGTGGGGAAGCCTCCGGTGGGTTCGAGCACTCCGGCGCGGGCCAGGAACAGGGGGCTCGCCTCGATCATCGGGCCGGCGAGCTGGCCGCTCGGCGCGATGATCTCGGTGACCCGCCGACGCCCGTGGCGGTCGATTTCGCAGTGCACGACGATGTCAATGCAGCCGGCCACCGTGGGCAACACGAAGGCCTAGTCGATGTTCCGACCGGCCAGGAGTGGCAGCGTCGACAACTTCGCGAGCGCGTCTCGCGCACTGTTGGCGTGGATCGAGCACATGCCGGGCAAGCCGCTGTTGAGCGCGATCAGCAGGTCGAGGCTCTCGGCCTCGCGCACCTCCCCGACCACGAGTCGGTCCGGGCGCATCCGCAGGGACTCCTTGATCAGCCGCCGCAGGGTGATCTCGCCCGTACCCTCGAGGCTCGACTGCCGGCACTGCATGGCGACGACGTCGCGCGCCGCGAGATCGAGCTCGAACGTCTCCTCGACCGTCACGATTCGTTCGCCGGGACGGGCCCCGGCCAGCAACGCGTTGAGCATGGTCGTCTTGCCGGTCTGGGTCGCACCGGAAACGAGGATGTTCTGCCCCGCCAGCACGCACATGCGCAGGAACTCCGCTGCCTGCTGGGTGAGGGAGCCGAGCCCGACGAGCTGATTCAGGTCGCGGGCGCGCCGGGTGAACTTGCGGATGTTCACCGCCCAGTGCTTCTGGGTGATGTCTGGGATGACGACGTGCAGTCGAGATCCGTCGGGCAGGGACGCGTCGACGAAGGGTGACGAGAGGTCGACACGGCGGCCGGAGGCCTGCAGCATCCGTTCGACCAGGTCTCGCACCTCGCGATCGGTGAGCACCATGCCGGTCAGCTCGGAGACCCCGTCGCGGGCGATGAACACCCGGCTGGGCGCGTTGATCCAGATCTCCTCGATGCCCGGGTCGTCGAGAAACGGCTGCAGCGCCCCGAATCCGGTGAGCGACGCGACGACCTCCCGCGCCGCCTGGCCCTCATCGGCGATCAACGGCACCGAACCGCCCAGGGCACGCTCGCTGTAACGCTGCACCTCGTCCCGGACATACTGCTCCGCGAGCGCGTTGTCTGAGGCGAGGTCGACGCCCTCCCTGCGCACGCGCAGCCGCACCTGCTCGGTGATGATGCGTACGGCCTCGCTCATCCCAGCATGATGCTCCACCCGGGCGGGGCGTGCGGGACTTATCCACAGCCCGCGGAACCACCGCCCCGGTCGGGGCGCGACGCGGGAGGACCGGCGTTACCGCGCGGACCAGCCACCGTCCATCGTGTAGCTCGAGCCCGTGACCATCGCCGCATCCTCCGAGGCGAGCCAGGCGACGAGCGAGGCGACCTCCTCAGGCTCGACGAGCCGCTTGATGGCGCTCTCCGTGAGCATGATCCGGCTGAGCACCTCCGACTCGGGGATCCCGTGCACGGCGGCCTGCTCGGCCAGCTGCTTCTCCACCAGCGGCGTGCGAACGTAGCCGGGGCTGACGCAGTTGCTCGTCACGCCGTGCTCGCCGCCCTCGAGGGCCGTCACCTTGGACAGGCCCTCCAGGCCGTGCTTGGCGGAAACATAGGCGCTCTTGAACGGCGAGGCACGGATGCCGTGGACCGAGGTGATGTTGATGATGCGACCGAATTCGTTCTCGTACATCCGGGGCAATGCGGCCCGGATGAGGAGGAACGGTGCCTCGAGCATCAGGGTGATGATGCGTCGGAAGTCGTTCGGGTCGAAGTCCTGGATCGGGTTGATCCGTTGGATCCCGGCGTTGTTCACAAGGATGTCGATGCCCGCAACGGCCTCGGCGAGCACGTCGTCGGTGAGCGCCGCGGTGTCGAGGAGATCGACGGTCCAGGTGGACCCGCCGAGCTCCTCTGCGAGCGCCGCGGCGCCGGCCTCATCGATGTCCGCGACGACGACGTGCGCGCCGCGTTCAGCGAGAGACCGGGCAACGGCCGCTCCAATGCCACTCGCGCCCCCGGTTACCAGGGCGCGCTTCCCCGTGAGCGGCCCGGACCGCGCCCGGGTCTCGGTTTCAGCCGAGGCCTGGGGCGCGTGCGCGAGTGCATTGGTCATGGTGTGTTCCTTTGTTGTGCTGGTTCCTGCTGCGGCCGGCGTTGCTTAGCGGAGGGCCGGGGCCGGCTCCAGCCCGTGCTTGCGGGCGTCGACGGCGTCGATGTCGCGCAGCGACGCTCCGCGGGTCTCCTTGAGGGTGACGACGGCCACCACCGTGATCGCGCAGGCGATCGCGAGGTAGATCGCGACGGGCACCCAGGAGTTGTACTGCTTGAGCAGCGCGACGGCGATGATCGGGGCCATCGAACCAGCCAGGATCGACGTCACCTGGTAGCCGAGGGAGACGCCCGAGTAGCGCATCCGGGTCGGGAACAGCTCGGACATGATGGCCGGCTGGCCCGCGTACATCAGGGCGTGGAAGCAGAGGCCGAGGGTGATCGCCAGGATGATGAGGAACGGGTTCTTCGTGTCGAACATCGGGAAGGCGAACAACGCCCAGGTCGCGCCAAGGATCGCACCGGCGAGGTAAACCGGCTTGCGTCCGAGCCTGTCGGACAGGCGGCCGACCTGCGGGATCACCAGGAAGTGCACGACGTGGGCGAGGAGCAGGGCGAACAGCAACTGGCTGGTGTCGTACTGGTGCACCGTGACGAGGTAGACGATGGAGAAGCTCACGATGATGTAGTACAGGATGTTCTCCGCGAAGCGCAGGCCCATGGCGCTGAGGATGCCGCGCGGGTACTTGCGGATAACTTCCTTGACGCCGTAGCTGACGGACTTCTGAGCATCTGCCTGGGCGCGAGCCTCAAGGAAGATCGGGGCTTCGCTGACGTGGGTGCGGATGTAGTAGCCGACGACGACGATGATGGCGGACAGCCAGAAGGCGACGCGCCAGCCCCAGCTGAGGAAGGCCTCAGGAGACAACAGCGCGGAGCTGGCCAGCAGCACCAGGGTTGCGAGGAGGTTTCCAACCGGAACCGCGGCCTGCGGCCAGCTGGACCAGAACCCTCGGGACTCGTTGGGGCTGTGCTCTGCGACCAGCAGCACGGCGCCGCCCCACTCGCCACCGACGGCAAAGCCCTGGATGAAGCGCAGGGCGATCAGCAGTGCCGGCGCCCAGTAGCCGATGGTGTCGAAGCCGGGCAGGCAACCCATCAGGAAGGTCGCGACACCGACGAGGATGATGGTGAGCTGCAGGGTGTGCTTGCGACCCAGCTTGTCGCCGATCTGGCCGAATACGATGCCACCGAGCGGGCGGGCGAGGAATCCGACGGCGTAGGTGAGGAAGGCGGCCAGGATGCCGTCCAGCTCACTGCCGGCGTTGGGGAAAAAGACCTTGCCGAAGACGAGGCTCGCGGCGGTCGCGTAGAGGAAGAACTCGTACCATTCGACGACCGTTCCCACCATGGAGGCGGCAACGACCTTCTTCAGGCCGGATTTCTCTGCACTTTTTGCGCTGCCGGATGAGGTTCCTCCGGAACCGGTCCCGACGCTTTGGTTGACGCTCATGTCTGTCTCCTTCAGTGTCGCCTCTGACACCTGGTGGGTTGGTCCGGCCCGCGTGCGCTGCACACACGGCTCCACTGAGTATTCAGGCTGCCGCGCCGTGCAGCAATGACCACTTCACCAGAGGCCATGTGCATAATTGCAGATATGCCTCTCCCGTCCGCTCCGGCTCCGCTCCCCAATCCCGACGACCTCCTGGTGCTGCTCGCCGTCGCGCGGACCGGTCGGTTCACTACGGCGGCCGACAGCCTGGACCTGAATCACACCACCATTTCGCGCAGGATCGCGTCCCTGGAAAAGGCGCTGGGGGGCCGAGTACTCTCCCGGACGGTCGGCGGATGGGAGCTCACCGACCTGGGCCGGCTGGCCACCCAGGCGGCGGAGGGAGTCGAGTCGGCCGTTGCTCTGCTCAGCGGCGACTCCGCACCGTCAAACCAGCTCACCGGCGTCGTGCGCATGTCCGCCACCGACGGCTTCAGCGCCTACATCGCCGCGCCGGCTGTCGCCGCCCTGCAGCGCAAACACCCCTCCCTCCGGGTCGAGATCGTCACTGTCACCCGGCGCGCCCTGCAGCACCGATCCGGCCTCGATATCGAGGTCGTCGTCGGCGAGCCCCAGGTGCACAGGGCGGAGGCCCTCCGGCTCGGGTTCTACATGCTCGGCATGTACGCCTCGAGGGGCTACCTGGCCGAGTACGGCACGCCGACGACGGTGCAACAGCTCACGGAGCATCCGCTCGTCTACTTCGTGGATTCGATGCTGCAGGTCGACGACCTGGATGCCCCGCGCCGGCTCGTTCCCTCGATGAGGGACTCCATCAGCTCGACCAACGTGTTCGTGCACGTCGAGGCGACCAGGGCGGGCGCGGGCATCGGCTTTCTCCCCTGCTTCATGGCCGACCAGCACCGCGACCTGGTGCGGTTACTCCCCGACGATTTCAAGGAGCAGCTCCCGTACTGGATGGTGCTTCGGCCCGATTCGCTGCGCCAGCCGTCGGTGGCCGCCGTCGTGGACGCCTTGCGCACGCAGACGGCGGCCTTCACGCAGCCCCTACTCGGTCGGCCCGGCCCACGTCGGTAGACTGGGACGGCACTCGCGGGAGTGGTGAAATTGGCAGACACGCAGGATTTAGGTTCCTGTGCTTTCGAGCGTGGGGGTTCAAGTCCCCCCTTCCGCACAGAACGGGCCTTCCACACAGAACGGGCCTTCCACACAGAACAGGATCGGGCCGGGCCAACTCCCAGCCTGCAGGCCTATTTGCACGCGGAATTGTCGGCATAACGCGCTAACCTGTCACAGCACCCAAGCCTCACGCCGCCCGGCCATTTGGCTGCCGCCGACTGGAGTTTTCCCCGTGATTCACACCGCACTGATTCCCTGGCTCGACCCGGACCTCCTCATCACCGGCTTCGGTGCGTGGGCGCTCTTGGGCGTGTGCGCGATCGTCTTCGCCGAGACCGGGCTTCTGGTCGGGTTCCTGTTCCCCGGAGACACCCTGCTCGTGATCACCGGGCTCCTCACCTTTGCCGGCGCCATTCAAATCGATATCTGGTGGGTCGCCCTGGCTATCGGGCTGGCCGCGTTCCTCGGCGGGGAAGTCGGTTACTTCATCGGCCACCGCTTCGGCCCCCGTGTTTTCGAACGCAAGGAATCCGGTCTGTTCAGCATCAAGAACGTTGAACGCACGAATGCCTTCTTCCTGCGCTTCGGCGGAGTCGCCGTCATCGTCGCCCGCTTCGTACCGATCGTTCGCACCTTCGCCCCCGTCGCCGCGGGCGTCGGCCGCATGGACCAGAAGAGGTACACGCTCTACAACCTCATCGGCGCGCTCCTCTGGGGCACCGGGCTCACCTACTTCGGATTCTTCCTCGGCTACATTCCGCCGGTTGCAGAATTTGTGCGCAACTACATCGACCTCATCCTGCTCGGCGCCGTGGCCATCACGCTGATTCCCACCGTCTTCCACTACATCCAGTCCACCGTGCGGGCACGGCGTGAGGCGCGTGAGCGTACGGCACTGCCCACGACGGAGAGCCTGGTGCTCGACCCCGACGTGTTTGACACCGACAACGACGGCAAGCACGAGGCATAATCGCACGCAGGGCTCAGACGTGGAAAGGGCTCGGACGTGGAAAGGGCTCAGACGTGGGGCGAGGCGTGGCCGGCACGGCCGGCCGGTTCCAGCTGGAACGTCGAGTGATCGACGTCGAAATGGTGGGACAGGCAGTCTGATAGCTCATCGAGCAGCGCACCGGCGCCGCCCGAGTTCAGGACCACCGGCTCGACGACGACGTGGGCGCTGAAGACGTGGGCCCCCGACGTGATCGCCCACACGTGCACGTCGTGCACGGCGACGACCCCGGCCGCTTCCAGGATGTGCTTCCGAATTTCCGCGACATCCGTGTCCTTCGGCACCGACTCGCTGAAGACCCGGACCACGTCGCGGAGCAGCGAATACGCGCGCGGCAGGATCATCCCCGCGATCACCAGTGAGGCGATGGAGTCGGCCTGCTGGAACCCGGTAGCCAGGATGACCCCGGCGGCGATGATGACGGCGACCGAGCCGAGGGTATCGCCGAGCACCTCGAGGTAGGCGCCGCGCATGTTGATCGAATGCGCCGCGGCCGGGCGCAGCAGCAGCAGCGCGCCCACGTTGGCAACCAGGCCGATGATGGCGACGATGAGCATGGGCCCACCGAGCACCTCGGTCTGGTCGGCTGCGAGCAGCCGGGACACCGCGCCGATCGCGACACCGACGGCCACCGCCACCAGGATCAGCCCGTTGATGAGCGCACCGAAGACCTCGGCGCGCTGATAACCGTACGTCTGCCGGTCGGTTGCCGGGCGAGCAGCGACTACGGTGGCCGCAAGCGCGATCAGGAGGCCGGCGAGATCGGAGAACATGTGCCCGGCATCCGCGAGCAGCGCGAGCGACCCGGTCAGCCAGGCCCCGATCACCTCGACGATCAGCACGCAGGCGACGATGCCGATGGCGATCGTCAGCCGGGTGCGATTTCCGGCCGCAGCCGGGGAATGCTCATGGGCCATAGGTCCACGCTAGGGGTGCGCGCGAACGATCACCACCACAGGGCCCGCCTTCCCCGAAAGTCGGGCGGAAGGCGGGCCAGTCAGGAGGCGGTCAGGCGGAGAGGAGCGTCTCGAGCACCGGGATGAGGTGGTCGAAAGCCCGGGCCCGGTGGCTCTGCTCGTTTTTCACGTTCGGCGTCAGTTCGGCTGCGGAGATCGCGTAGCCGTCGGGCAGGAAGATCGGGTCGTAGCCGAAGCCACCCTCGCCGGACGCTTCCTGCAGGATGTGGCCCGTCCACTCACCCGTGACGTGCCACTCCGTGCCGTCGGGCAGGGCGAGGGCCGCGACGCAGGTGAAGTGGGCGCCCCGGTGCTCGTCGCGCACGTCGCCCAGCTGTGCCAGGAGCAGGCGCAGGTTATCGTCGGAGTGCCTCGCCGGGCCGGCCCAGCGCGCCGAGAAGATGCCCGGTGAGCCGCCGAGCACGTCGACACAGATGCCGGAGTCATCCGCGATTGCCGGCAGTCCGGTGTGCGCGGCCGCTGCACGGGCCTTGATCAGGGCGTTCTCGGCGAACGTGACGCCGTCCTCGATCGGTTCCGGGCCGTCGTAGGCGAGCACCTCGAGGGCGGGAAGTCTCGGGGAGAGAATGCGACGCAGCTCCTCGACCTTGTGCGGGTTGTGGGTGGCGAGGACGACCTGCACGGGCTCAGCGCCCCAATGCGTTGGTCTGCAACTCGGTCAGGGTGACCGTGCCGGCTAGGGCGAGGTCGAGCAGGGAGTCCAGTTCGCTCCTGTCGAAGGGCGCGCCTTCCGCCGTGCCCTGCACCTCGACGAAGAGGCCGCGGCCGGTGACCACCACGTTCATGTCGGTTTCGGCCCGCACGTCTTCGACGTAGGCGAGGTCGAGCATGGGTTCACCCTTGACGATCCCGACGGAGACCGCCGCGACGCTGTCGATCAGCGGCTGCGCCTTCTGGCCGATGAACTTTTTCTCGCGGCCCCACTCCAGGGCGTCGGCGAGGGCAATGTAGGCGCCGGTAATGGCCGCCGTGCGTGTGCCGCCGTCGGCCTGGAGCACGTCGCAGTCGATCACAATGGTGTTCTCGCCGAGCGCCTTCATGTCCACGACGGCCCGCAGGCTCCGACCGATCAGTCGGCTGATCTCGTGGGTCCGGCCGCCGATGCGACCCTTGACCGATTCGCGGTCCATCCGGGAGTCCGTCGAGCGAGGGAGCATCGAATACTCCGCAGTCACCCAGCCCTTGCCTTTGCCGGACATCCAGCGGGGCACCCCGTTGGTGAACGACGCGGTGCAGAGAACCTTGGTGTTGCCGAACGAGATCAGCGCCGATCCCTCGGCCTGCTTGCTCCAGCCGCGCTCGATCGTGACCTCGCGAAGCTGGTCGGTTGAACGTCCGTCGGCGCGCACAGTGTCACTCACAGGTGGTCTCCTTGAAGATCAGGGGGTAGCAGGGTCAGGGTTTGGGGAAGGTGTGGGCTTGGCTGGAGGCAGCGAAATCGGCGAGCTCGCTCAGGCTGAGCGCACCGGTTTCGATCAGGTCGACCCGGGAAATTTCGGGACCGATGAGACGGTGCGCCAGGTTGAGGAAGTCCTCCGCGCTGTCGCCGGTCGCCTCGTAACGGTAGCTCGGTGGGCCGGACACGGTTCTTTCCAGACCCTGGCTGACGAGCACGCGATAGACGTCGTTGGCGGTTTCGGTGTCGCTGGATACCAGGGTCACCGAGTCCCCCATGACGTAGGAGATCGCGCCCCTGAGAAACGGGTAGTGCGTGCAACCGAGCACGAGGGTGTCAACGTCGGCGTCGCGCAGGGGGGCCAGGTATTCCTCTGCGACCGCGAGCACCTCGTCGCCTGTCGTGACGCCCGCCTCGACGAACTCGACGAAACGGGGGCATGCCCGGGTGAAGAGCCGAAGGTCGGTGGCGGCGGCAAAGGCGTCCTCGTAGGCCCGGGAGTTGATGGTCCCCTGGGTTCCGATCACGCCGACGCGCTTGTTCCTGGTGGCGGCGACCGCGCGCCTCACTGCGGGTTGAATGACCTCGATCACCGGAACGCTGTACCGCTCGCGCGCATCACGCAGCATCGCCGCCGAAGCCGTGTTGCAGGCGATCACGAGCAACTTGACGTCCTGGGCAACGAGGTCATCGAGAACCTCGAGAGCGAACCCACGCACGTCCGCGATCTTCTTCGGGCCGTACGGGGAGTGCGCTGTGTCGCCGATGTAGAGGATCGATTCGCCGGGCAGCTGGTCCTTGATCGCCCGGGCGACGGAGAGCCCGCCGACGCCGGAGTCGAAGATTCCAATCGGTGCATCCGTCACGTCAAACAACCTTAGTGGCGCATCCTGCCCCCGGCCTGTGCCGGGCCGTGCAGACGGATAGGCTGTGCCGGGTGATCGAGTCCCCCGCCTTCCGCACCGACCGCTACGAGCTCACCATGGTGGACGCCGCCATCCAGAGCGGGACCGCCGATCGAGAGTGCATGTTCGAGACGTTTGCCCGTCGCCTGCCGGACGGTCGACGCTACGGCATCGTGGCCGGCACCGGCCGACTGCTTGAGCTCATCCGCGACTTCCGGTTTACCGACATCGAGCTTGACTGGCTGCGCGAGCACGAGGTCGTGCGGGCGCCCACGCTGGACTGGCTCGCCGACTACGCGTTCAGCGGCAACGTGTGGGGGTACCGGGAGGGCGAAGTCTACTTCCCCGGCTCCCCGCTCCTCGTGGTCGATGGCACCTTCGCGGAGGCCGTCATCCTCGAGACGGTCATCCTGAGCACCCTCAACTACGACACCTCCGTGGCCAGCGCGGCCGCGCGAATGGTGTCCGTCAGCCTGGGACGTCCGATCGCCGAGATGGGCTCCCGGCGCACGAATGAGCACGCGGCCGTCGCGGCGGCCCGCGCCGCCTACATCGCCGGTTTCGCGGCCACCAGCAACCTCGAGGCGGGGCGTACCTGGGGTATCCCGACCATGGGCACGGCCGCGCATTCCTTCACCCTCCTGCACGACAGCGAGGAAGACGCCTTCCGCGCCCAGGTGGACGCCTTCGGGGCGGCCACAACCCTGCTCGTCGACACCTACGACATCGCGGGCGGCATCGACCTTGCCGTCAAGGTCGCCGGCACCGGATTGGGCGCCATCCGGATCGACTCGGGAGACCTGCCCACCGTGGCCGCCGCCGCCCGGACACAGCTGGACTCCCTCGGCGCGGTGAACACGAAAATCACCGTCACCAGCGACCTCGACGAATACTCCATCGCCGCCCTGTCCGGGTCGCCCGTCGATGCCTTCGGTGTGGGCACCTCGGTGGTCACCGGGTCCGGTGCCCCGGCCGCGGGAATGGTCTACAAGCTCGTCGCCCGGCGAGACGACCGCGGGGAGTGGCTGTCGGTGGCAAAGACATCGATCGGCAAGGCCTCGGTTGGCGGGCGCAAGAACGCCGCGCGCCTGATCGATTCGAGTGGCACCGCTCATGAAGAGGTCATCTTCATGGGCGACGAGCCCGCCGCCCCGGTTGCCGACATCGATAGCAATGCAGAGGAGCGGGGACTGCTCGTTCCCCTCATCACCGACGGCGAGGTCGACGAGAGGTACATCGGCATCGCGGGGACTCGACGCGCCAGGGCGCACAATGCGGCCGTGATGCAGGAACTTCCGATCCAGGCGTTCCGGCTGGGTCACGGCGACGCCGTGATCCCCACCACATTTCGCCCGACCACTGTGGGATAGGGGCTATTCGGACTTCATCTTCTCGAAGATGGCCTTGCAGGTGGGGCAGACCGGGAACTTCTCCGGGTCGCGGCCCGGCAGCCACTTCTTGCCGCAGAGGGCCTTCACCGGTTTGCCACTGATGGCCGACTCGAGGATCTTGTTTTTCGGCACGTAGTGCGAGAAACGCTCGTGGTCGCCGGGCTCAATCTGTTCCTGCTTGATGAGCTCCTCGAGCTCACGATCCAGCGTCGACGTTCCGCCGCCGGGCTGGCCTGGGTCTGCGATGCTCGCTCGAAAGTCGTCAGTCATAGGCACAGTCTAAAACAGCGCGGCGGGTATGGCGATGCGTTCTGCCCGCTGTGCTGCCGACCGGTGCGCCGGTCAGGCGCGTAGGGCAGACGCCAGGATCTCCGGCCCGCGGCGGTCGAAGCTGCGAGCACCCAGCCAGACGCCCGCAATGAGTGCGCTGACCCCCGTGCCCACGCCCCAGTAGAGCGCAGGAAGATGCCACGACGGGTCGGAGAAGATTCCCAGGAGAGCCATGATGATCGAGGGCAGCGACAGGATGATCGTCCCGGCGAACGTGAGCGATTGGATAAGCGCCGCGGTGGTGTCCGAGGCCTGCGGCTGTGTGAAGGGGCTGTCGCCGGGCTTCGTCGCCGGGTACGGGTAGCGCGCCGACGCGTAGCTGGAGAAGCCAAGCCCGGTCAGCAGGATGCTCGTGCTCATTCCGAGCATCGACGGAAGCGCTTCCCAGTCGCCGTAGAGGTAGATGCTGATCGCCGAGCCGAGGCCGATGAGCGGAATCCCGACGAAGAGTACCGGGATGAGCCGTCCGAGCCTGTCGGCGACCCCCCTGGTGCCCGAGACGACGTGCAGCCAGACGGCGGTGCTGTCGAAAGCGACGTCGTTGTGTGTCGCCCAGCCGAGGAACACGCACATCAACGGCACCGGCAACAGCGCGAGGTACGCACCGGAGACCCCCGCGATCGAGAGGGGGACGACGGCCAGCACAGGCACCACGGGGATCATCAACAGCGAGGCCCAGTAGCGGGAGTCGCGAAACCAGTAGGTGAGGCTGCGGGCGGCGATCACGCCGACGGCCGACTGGGGCATGCGGTCGAACCAGCCGAGCCCGCCGTACTGCTTGACCTGGGCTTCCCGTCCGGGCGTGACGAGCATCTTCGCGACCAGGGCCTGCCAGACGAGCCAGAGCAGGGAGACGGTCGCGACGGCGATCATCAGCTTGAGGAAGGCTGCGCCCCACTCTCCTGAGACGGCATCGCCCGGGAGCGACCAGGCCGCTCCCAGCGGCGTCCAGGCGAGGGTACGAGCCAGTCGACCAAGCACCACGACGCCGTCGCGGCCCCAGTCCACGTTGAGCAGCAGGACGACCAGCGGCGAGATCATCACGAGCAGGAGTACGCCGAGGATTCCGGTGAACTCCCGCGACCGGCGTGTGGCCAGCAGGAATGCCGCGATCGATGTGCTCACCCGGGCTGCAAGGGTGCAGGTGGCCAGCAGCAGCGCCGCGGCGACCAGCGCCAGCAGCGTTTCGACGACACCGCGGGACCAGGTCACCACGGTGCCAAGAAGCACAATGGCCAGCACGATAGCCGGAACCCCGATGAGCGCGGACACGGCGAGTCCGAGTGACAACCGACGATTCGGGATGCCAAGCACCGCGAACGCGCGCGGGTCCATGCTGTCGTCCACACCCATGACCAGCGGAACAAGGGCAAAACCGAGTACGACAACGGCGCCCGCGACGGTTATCCCGTCACGAACCAGCCCAACGTCGTCCACAAACCGGAGCCCAACAAGCACGACGAAAATTGCGACCGCGAATGCCAGCCCGTACAGGAGGCCGATCGCGACTCCGACGATCCGCCAGGGGCTACGCCGGAAGAGATTGGCGAGCAGCCGGAGTTTCAGTCCGAGAAACTGTGCAACCATTCCATGCCTTCCACGACCTTGCGCCCACCGGCAAGTTCGACGAATCGCTCTTCGAGGGTCTTGGCGCCGCGCACCTCGTCGACCGTGCCGGCCGCGAGGACCTTGCCGTGCACGATGATGGCGACGTGGTCGCACACCCGCTGGATAAGGTCCATGCCGTGGCTCGAGAGCACGACAGTGCCGCCGCTGGCCACGTACTTCTGCAGGATCTCTGTGACGTTAACCGCGGAGACCGGGTCGACCGATTCGAAGGGTTCGTCGAGAACGAGCAGGCGCGGGGAGTGAATCATCGCGCACGCCAGGGCGATCTTCTTCGTCATGCCGGCCGAGTAGTCGGCGACCAGGCGGTTGAGGGCGTCTTCGAGGCCGAAGGCGGCAGCGAGGTCGGCGGACCTGACCCTGACCGTCTCGCTATCGAGCCCGCGGAGAATGCCCGAGTAGTAGAGAAGCTGTGCGCCGGTGAGCCGATCGAAGAGGCGAAGACGATCCGGCAGAACACCGACAATGCGCTTGGCCGCGACCGGGTTCGCCCAGACATTGATGCCGTTCACGTGGATCGACCCGGAATCGGGGCGAAGCATGCCGGTCATCATGGAGAGTGTCGTTGTCTTACCGGCGCCGTTGGGGCCGACGATCCCGTAGAACGAGCCCGCGCGAACCTGCAGGTCGATGCCGGAGACCGCGACGTTCTGACCGAACCGTTTGACCAGTCCGGATGCCGAGACCACAATGGGCGCCTCGACTGGCGCGGACGCCTTGGCTGGCGCGGACGACGAATCGGCCGTCGGCTTGGCCTTCGCAGCGGCCGTTGGCTTGCGCGCCGGGGCGACCCCGGGGGCGCGAGCCGGGGCGGGTGGCATCTTTTCGGTTTCGACCTTGGCCGGTGCCGGCGGACTCGCGGCATTCGCGGACTCGGGAACCGCACGTCCGGCGTCGGAAATGCGCGCCG
>JBDTAA010000092.1:0-9014 GCA_039924805.1 Cryobacterium sp. | reverse complement strand
TGCATCATGGCGGTACCTGCCAGCACGAAATCGGTGGCAATGCACATGAGAACGTTCGTGTGATAGATCGGTGTGCCGCTCGGGTCTGCCGCATCGAACACCATCGGCTCGTAACCGAAGTTGGTGCAGAAGCGCTCCAGGGCGATGGGGTCGGCCCGATGCGAGCGGGCGACGTACGCCACGCGGCTGTCATGGTCGAGCACCATCGCGCCGGTGCCCTCCAGGAAGATGTTGTCGCGTTCCAGCCCCGAGTAGTCCAGGACATCCTGAACCCGATACCGCTCCTTGAGCATCTCGACGATGTCTGCGCGCCGCTCGCTGCGCCGGTTGGGAGCGTACATCGGGTACAGCGCCACGTGGCCGCCGGCATGAGTGGATAGCCAGTTGTTCGGGAAGACGCTGTCGGGAGTCAGATCGTGGGCGTCGTCAAAGAGGTGCACCGTGATCCCGTGCTCCTGCAGGGTCGCCGCGGCCGCCGTGACCTCCTCGAAGGCCCTGGTGGCCAGCGACGCCTCCGCGCCCGCGGGTGGTGCCGACTGGAACGCGTTGTCGGCCAGCGTCTGCGGATTGGGTTGAAAATGGTGTGGACGGATGAGCACCGCCGCCCGCGGGGCCTGTGGCGACATCCGCGCCGTCGTTAGACCAGCGCCGGGGCTGCCGCGGCGACGAGCCCGAAGAGGTCCTTGGGGTCGGTCGGGTCGGCGATGAGGTCGACCTCTTCGAAGAAGCGGGTGCCCTCGACAGCGTCGCGCACGTAGCGGAGCGCCGAGAAGTCTTCGATCGCGAAGCCGACGGAGTCGAACACGGTGACCTGGTCGGCGCTGGTGCGGCCGGGCTTCTGCCCGGCCAGGACCTGCCAGATCTCCGTGACGGGGGAGTCGGCCTCGAGTTGCTGGATCTCGCCCTCGACGCGGGTCTGCGGCGGGAACTCGATGAACACATCGGCGCGGCGGAGCACCGCGGCCTCGAGTTCGGTCTTGCCGGGGCAGTCCCCGCCGATCGCGTTCACGTGCATGCCGGGCTCGATCATGTCCGCGGTGAGGATCGTGGCGTTCGCCTTGTCGGCCGTGCAGGTGGTGACGATGTCGGCGCCGCGAACCGCGTCGCGGGCACTGGTCGCCACGACGACCTCGAAGCCCAGAGGCTCGACGTTGCGCACGAACTTCTCCATCGCCGCCGGGTCGGTGTCCCACACCCGGATGCTTGTGATGCCGAGGATGGCGCGGAACGCGAGCGCCTGGAACTCGGACTGCGTGCCGGCGCCGATGAGGGCCAACGTCGTGGAGTCGGGCCGGGCCAGGAGCTTGGCGACCATGGCGCTCGTCGCACCGGTGCGGAGGGCCGTCAGGAGGGTCATTTCGGACCAGAAGCTGGGGTAGCCGTTCTCGACGCTGGCGAGCACGCCGAAGGCGGTGACGGTCTGGTAGCCGCGGCTCGGGTTCGACGGGTGCCCGTTGACGTACTTGAACGCATAGGTTTCGCCGTCGCTGGTGGGCATCAGCTCGATCACGCCATCGGCGGAGTGGCTGGGAACGCGAGAGGTCTTGTCGAAGCTTTCCCAGCGGAGGAAGTCCTGTTCCAGGTAGTCCACCATGCCGGTGATGATCGGCTCGACACCCTGTTCGGCGATCCACGTGGCCATGTTGGCCACATCTACGAAGCGCACCATTTGGCGCCTCCTTTCTCTCGTCCTTCAAATCTATGGCTAGGCGATGTGTGGGCAACATGGTATTTTGGCGTCATTTTGTGCATCCCACTACGCGAAGTGTGAGGCACGGTTGTACGATGAGTGCAATGACCTCCCTGGATGACCTCGACCGCCGCCTGCTGGCCCTTCTTCGCGTGAACGCGCGGGAGTCCGTGGCGAGCCTGGCGCGCGAGCTGGACGTGACCCGGTCAACGGTCACTGCCCGGCTGGCCCGGTTGGTGGAGTCCGGGACCGTTGTCGGGTTCTCGGTGCGGATTCGCGAAGATCGGGACCCGTCCTCGATCCGTGCCATCACCCTTCTCGAGGTGGAGGGCCGCAGCACCGACGTGGTCATTCGCAGGCTACGCGGCTTCCCCGAGGTGCACGCCCTGCACACCACGAACGGTGGGTGGGACCTCGTCGCGGAGCTGCGTACCGACAGCCTCGGCAATTTCGACCGCCTGCTCGGCCGCATCCGCTCGGTCGAGGGAATCGTGAACAGCGAGACGAGCCTCCTGTTGAGCTCCGTGCTCGTCTAGGCGGAGGCAGGCCGTCCGGACATCCGACGACACTTGGCGCGCGAATGCTCGACACCTGTCGAGCATCGATCCGCGGCGCGCCGACACAACCCGCGTGGCCGCCAAAGGCGCGCCCGGGCCGGCCGAGTCGGGCCACAGGACTGACCTAGTCTCGATACCTCAGAACCAGAGTTGTATCGGCCATCACATTCGTGACGGCCCCGACGCGGTTGACGTGGCCGTCGTCTGATTCGGCCTCGTCTGCGCGATGAGGAAGAAGCCACATGTCTGAACGCACGCCCGCGGCATCCGGAGCCACAAGCACCGCACCCGCACCCGCCGCCCGGGACCATGGCGCCGAGCCGCACCTGGCCCGCTCGCTCAGCCGCCGCCACATCCAGATGCTCGCCATCGGCGGGACCATCGGAACCGGCCTCTTCATGGGAGCCGGCAAGACCATCTCCCTCGCCGGGCCGTCGGTGATCTTCGTCTACATGATCATCGGCTTCATGCTGTTCTTCGTGATGCGGGCCATGGGCGAGATCCTGCTGTCGAACCTCAACTACAAGTCGTTCAGCGACTTCGCCGGCGACCTGCTCGGCCCGTGGGCGAGCTTCTTCACCGGTTGGTCCTACTGGGCGTTCTGGGTCGTCACCGGTGTCGCCGACATCGTCGCCATCTCCGGCTACGTCGATGTGCTGGCACCGGGCACGCCGCTGTGGATCCCCGCGCTGCTCACGCCGGTCGTGCTGATCGTTCTCAACCTGCCGAGCGTCAAGGCGTTCGGTGAGGCCGAGTTCTGGTTCGCCCTGGTCAAGGTCGTGGCCATCCTCGCCCTCATCGCCACCGGCCTCATCATGATCGCCACCCACTTCACGTCGCCATCCGGAGCCGTGGCCGGCTTCGAGAACATCTGGAACGACGGCGGGATGTTCCCGCACGGCGTCGCCGGCTTCGTGCTCGGCTTCCAGATCGCCATCTTCGCCTTCGCCGGCATCGAGCTCGTTGGCACCGCTGCCGCCGAGACGAAGGACCCGGAGAAGAACCTGCCGCGCGCCATCAACACGATTCCGGTCCGTCTGCTGCTCTTCTACGTGGGCGCCCTCGTCATCATCATGGCCGTCAACCCGTGGCGCACGATCGACGGCGGCAGCAGCCCGTTCATCGGGATGTTCGCCATGGCCGGCCTCGGCATCGCTGCGATCGTGATCAACCTGGTGGTCCTCACCTCGGCGGCATCCAGCGCCAACTCCGGGATCTACTCGACCTCACGCATGGTCTACGGGCTCGCCCAGGACGGCAACGCACCCAAGGCGTTCGGCAAGCTGAGCAGCCGCATGGTGCCCCGGAACGCTCTTCTGTTCTCGTGCATCTTCCTGCTGGCCGGGCTGGTGCTGCTCTACGCCGGTGACTCGTTCATGAGTGCTTTCACGCTCGTCACCTCGGTCGCCTCGGTGCTGACGATGTTCGTCTGGTCGATCATCATGGTCAGCTTCATCGCGTTCCTCCGCCGCCGTCCACACCTGCACGCCGCATCGACCTACAAGATGCCCGGCGCCCGGTTCATGCCGTGGGTCGTGCTGGGCTTCTTCGCCTTCATGGTCTGGGCCCTCGGCCAGGCGGAAGACACGCGCCTCGCACTCATCGTTGCCCCGCTCTGGTTCCTCGGACTCGGGGCCGGCTGGTACGTCAACCGCAAGGCGCCGTTGCAGCAGGCACGGATCGCCGAGTGGGCGGCCGAGGCTCGCGCCGAGAAGTCCGCGCTCGTTCGTTAGGGGCGGCCCTCTGCGGCGCAGGTTACGGCGGTGGGCGCATGATCTACGGTGCGCCCCGCTCCGAAAGGTGCGCCGCGAGCATCCGCCCGGTGGTCGAGCCTGTCGAGACCGGATCGTGACAGGCTCGACCTGCGGCGTCAGATGCGGGGGCGCCGAGACCAGCGATGGGCCTTCATTGCCAGGTGGAGCTCCAGCCGCACCTGGCCGGACAGCGGGTCGGCCCCGATGAGGGAGCGGATCTTCGCCAGCCGGTTGTAGATGCTGCTGCGGTGCAGGTGCAGTTCGGCGGCGACGTCCTGCACGGAGCCGCCCGTGTCGTAGAGCAGCTCGAGCATGGGCAGCAGCTCGCGGTTGCCGTCGAGGTCCTGCAGCTCGGCGAAGTAAACGGATTCCCCCGGCGACAGGTTTCGGCTGCTCGCCGCCAGGAACTGGTACACGCCGATCCGGCGGTAGTCGGCGATGGCGCCGAGCCAGCCGTCGACGGCGGCGGCCTGTGCTGCCCTGCGGGACTGGGCGTAGGCATCCGGCAGGCGCCGCAGGTCGTGGAAGGCCTCGCTCGTGCCCATGAGGTTTGGGCGGTGCGGTTGCCCGCCGCGCCTGGCCATCTCGGCGCCGTACCGACCGAGGATGTCGGTGTGAACCAACTTGCCCGGCAGGTCGCGCAGGAGCACGACGGCGTGGGATTCCGTGCCCGCGCTGAAGCGGGCGGCGTCGATTCCGACGGTGGCCTGGAGGGCCGAGATGCGCTGCAGGAGCACGCCCGCCGCAGGGTCGGCCACGGCCACGGCCACGGCCACGGCCTCGCGCTCCGCGGCGCCTTCGCCCGGCCGCTCCATCAGCGTGGCCAGGTGCCAGGGGCCGGTGGCGTGGATGTGCGACCAGCCCGCGATGGCCTCGACGGCGGCGGCATCCCCTGCGCACGCCGCCAGGAATTCGGCCTCGCGCGCCCGGCGGTGTTCGGATTCGGCGGTGTTGGTGTCGAGCAACAGCTCGGCCAGCCGGTCCAATTGGGGACGCACCGCCGGAAGCGCGTCGAGGATGGCGGCGGGGGACTCGTCGCTCGACCCCTGCATGGCCCACAGGTAGCCGACACGGAAGCCGCGCACCATCAGCGGCACGCACACCCGTCCCATCATGCCCAGGTCGGCGTTCTCGGGGACGACGACGGGGTGCACCGCGGTCGCGATGCCGTGCTGCAGCTGCCAGGCGCTGACATCCGCCGGTACCTTCTTGCTCAGCAGGAAGTTCACCCTGACGCGATCCGCGCGGGGCTGGTCACGGCTGTACGCGAGGAGCACGCCACCGAGGTCCTCGAGGGAGAGTGCGCGGTCCAGGCTGGTGGCGAGGGACTCGACCAGCTCCTCGATGTCCGCGCTGTTCATGGGGCTAATGCTACGTCGCCGAAGGGAGTGTCTACGGACACGAGGCGACGATTGTCGGCGTTCGGCTCGACATGTGTCGCGTTGCGTTTGTGCGGATTTGGCGTCTCACCTCAATTTTCCCGCGTGCGGCTTGTGTGCGGCCGTGGCGGACCCAAGGCCGAGCGAAATCACGGTTCTAGGCTGAATGCCCAGCTGCCACCGTGCCATTCGCTCGGATCCGCAGCTCCCTCGTCAACAGTTTCACCGAACAACGGAGTCGGCCATGATCATTGGTGTTCCCAAGGAAATCAAAAACAACGAGTTCCGCGTGGCGATTACCGCCCCCGGTGTGCACGAGTTCCTGGCCAACGGCCACACCGTGCTGATCGAGACGGGTGCCGGCATCGGTTCGCACATCGCCGACGAGGAATACCTTGTCGCCGGAGCCGAGATGGTTGACTCCGCCGACGAGCTGTGGGCCCGCGCTGACATGGTCATGAAGGTCAAGGAGCCGGTCACGGCCGAGTACCACCGTTTCCGCGAGGGCCTCATCCTCTTCACCTACCTCCACCTGGCCGCCGAGCCGGCCCTCACCGAGGCACTTATCGAGGCCGGCGTCACCGCCATCGCCTACGAGACCGTGCAGACCGCCAACCGTGCGCTGCCGCTGCTCGCCCCGATGAGCGAGGTTGCCGGACGACTGGCCGTTCAGGTCGGCGCCCAGTCGCTGATGGCCCCGGCCGGAGGTAAGGGCGTGCTTCTCGGCGGCGTCCCCGGCGTGCGCCCGGCCAAGGTCGTCGTGCTCGGTGCGGGCGTTGCCGGAACCAACTCCGCCGCCATGGCGCTGGGCCTCGGCGCGGATGTCACCATCCTCGACATCAATATCGACCGCCTCCGCCAGCTCGACGGCCAGTACCAGGGGCGCCTGAAGACCGTGGCCTCCAACTCCTACGAGATCGAGCTTGCGGTCACGGAAGCCGACCTCGTCATCGGTTCCGTCCTGATCCCCGGCGCGAAGGCACCGAAGCTCGTCACGAACGACCTTGTCTCGCGCATGAAGTCCGGCTCCGTGCTGGTTGACATTGCCGTCGACCAGGGTGGCTGCTTCGCCGACACCCGCCCGACCACGCACGAAGACCCGACCTACACGGTGCACAATTCCATCTTCTACTGCGTCGCGAACATGCCCGGTGCCGTTCCGAACACGTCCACCTACGCGCTGACGAACGTCACCCTGCGCTACGCGCTGGCGCTCGCCAACAACGGCGTCAAGGTGGCCCTCGAGCGCGACGAAGCCCTGGCCCTCGGCCTGAACGTTGCGGCCGGCCGAGTCACCAACCGCTCAGTGTCCGCAGCACTCGGCCTGGAACTCGCCGACTGGCGCACGCTCGTCACCGCTTGACCCAGGCCGTCTGCAGAGGCCAGCACAGCCCCGGAACCCGCACCCGCGGGTGCCGGGGCTGTGCTGTTTCTGCGATCAGTCGCGCGGCGACTGCCCGCCCGGGCCGGCAATGCGGCCAATGAGCTCGATGGAGTGATCCAGGAGTTCGCGGGGACCGCCGGTGAAGCTCCCGCTGAACCACTTCAGCATGGAATAGCGCATCACGCTGCCCCAGAGTGCGACGACCATGTGCGCCTCATCGGCGAGATCTGGCGTGGCGGTCTCTGCCCGGCCCTGCGCCTGGAAGCGATCGAGCACGAGGCGTGTGAGGGACTTCTCCATCTCGCCGATGCGCCTGATCTCGCTGGCGAGGAGCACCGGCGTGCGCTCGATCAGCTGGCGACGGGAGTTCAGGAGCTCACGCTCCGGCTCGGGGTCGACGAGCGCCGTCGTGGCCAGTTCGACGAGGTCGCGGAGCACATCGGACCCCGGCGCGTGTACGAAGGCGTGGATCGCCGCTTCCGGCGGCATGGGCGGGGGAGCACCGAGGAAGACGGCCTCCTTCGTGCCGAAGTAGTTGAAGAAGGTGCGCGGGGAGACCATCGCCGCCTCGCAGATGGCGTCGACTGTCACGCTGTCGTACCCGTGCGCCAGGGCAAGATCGATCGCCACGCGTTCGAGGGTCGCCTGCGTCGCCGCGCGCTTCCGCGCCCGCAGCCCCTCGCCGGGACTCGTGTCGCTACTCATAGCGGAGGGCGTCGATCGGATTCTGCTTTGCGGCGCGGCGGGCAGGGAGTGTGCCGGCGAGGAAGGCGATGGCCATCACGACGGCAATGATCGTCGCGATCGAACTCGGCGCGAACTGCATGATCTGCAGACCGGGCAAGCCGGAGAGCACGGTGTCGGCCAGGACGTTGCTGATCACCGTGCCGAGGCCGATGGCGGCCACTGCGCCGATCGCGCTGCCGAGGAAGCCAATAAAGACCGCTTCCGTGCTGAAGAGGGCGTAGACGCGGCTGCCGCTCATCCCCATGGCCTTCATCAGACCGATTTCCCTGGTGCGTTCCTGCACGCTCATGAGCAGAGTGTTGATGATGCCGAAGCCGGCCGCGATCAGGGCGATCACGGCGAAGGCGTTGAGCACGCCGATGATGCCGTTCACGACCGTCTGGAAGGCTCCGATCTGGTCGGCGACGGTCTGGGCGGTGTATCCCTGGTCCGACAGGTCGGCCTTGATCGCGCTGACCTGCTCAGGCGAGGCATCCGCGTCGAAGTACGCGATCGCGGTCGCATACGCCTCCGTGGCTCCGGTCGGGCGGCCGGTGAGCTCGATGGTGTGCATCTGGTCGATCAGCGGCTGGTTGAACGTGACGCCGCTGCCGAGGATGGTCTCGTTCTGCACGCCGGCGACGACCGCCTGCACGTTCTGCTGGGTGCCGGCGTAGTCGGTGATGGCGAGAGTCACGCTCTGCCCAACCGCGGCCTGGGCGTCAGCGAATCCGAGGCTCTCGAGGTAGGAGGTCGGCAGGAGGATCTGGCCGGCATCCCCGGTCTGTCTCAGCTGGGAGCCGGCGGCGAGGTCGGCGGTGGTCGGCGTGGTCGACGGGTTCACGTTCACCTGGAACTTTCCCTGCCCGTCGTACTCGATGTAATCCGGGGACACCCGCACCGACGGGTCGACCTTGAGAATGCCCTTTGTCGCGGCGATCTCGGTGAGGTCGCCCGCGGAGAGTGCCTGAATGGTGGTTCCCGGCCGGGACCCCTGGCCGGAGCTGACGGCCGTCGCGCTCTTGGGGTCGTATGCCGCCGGTCCGTCACCCGCGGCCCCAGCATCCCCGAACTTGCTGACCGTGAAGACGTCGTTGGCCCCGATGGAGGAGAGCTGGGTGTCGATGTAGCTCGACACTCCAGTGCCGATGGCGCTCGTGATGGTGAGGGTGAAGGCGCCGATGAAGATGGCGACAACGGTGAGGGAGGTGCGCAGCTTGCTGCGTGAGGTATTGGAGATGGCTTCTCTGCCGATGTCGATGGCCCTCATGCGTGTGCTCCTGTCGAAACGGCGGTCGTATCCTCCAGGCCGTCGCGGATGAAGATTTGCCGATCGCAGCGTGACGCGAGTTCCGGGTCGTGGGTGACGACGATGAGCGTGATTCCCTTGTCTTTGTTGAGCGCGAAGAGGATGTCCTCCACGACGGCGCCGGTGGCGGTGTCGAGGTTTCCGGTGGGTTCGTCGGCGAAGATGACCTTCGGGTCGTTCACCAGGGCGCGTGCGATCACGGCGCGCTGCTTCTG
>JBDTAA010000091.1:0-7818 GCA_039924805.1 Cryobacterium sp. | reverse complement strand
CGGCCAGGTCGGACCTGCGCCGCGCGAGAACCCAGCTCTGGATGATGGCGGGCGGCGCGGCCGCGGCGGTGCTCGGCTACGGCGCGGCGGCGCTGCTGGCCGCCGTGAGCGCGGAAGCTCATTCCGGTTCCACGGCCGAGATCGTCGCCTCCGGGGGCTTCGCGGTTGCGACGATCGGCGCGCTGCTCTGGCTCACGGCGCCGGAACGCGCGGGTTTCGGCGCAGCCGTGCGCGGGATCACCTGGCCGATCGGCGCCGGCGGGTCGATGCCGTTGACCATCTATACGATGCAGATCCTTACGCTGGTGGTCTTCGTCCAACTGCGCGACAGCTCGGACGGTGCGATCGAGTACCCGGGCTGGCCGCTCCTGATCGGGATGACGATCGCCGCGCTGCTGTTCGCCAGCGTGTGGCGCAATTTCGTCGGTACGGGCCCGCTCGAGCGGGTGCTCGCGGCGGCGGCGTACCGCTCTCCGGCCGCCGTTGAATCCTCCAGCCCGCAGCCATAATCACGGTTCCTGTGCGTCTCCCGGCGGACCTACTCAGGACGGCCTGCGGGCGCGCTCACGTTCGAGGGAAGCGGCGAGCAATTCGGCCAGATGAATGCCGCCCACCCCGCCAAGCTGGTTGGCCTGGGTGCGGCAGGAGAAGCCGTCGGCGAGCAGGGTCGTGTCCGGGCCCGCGGCACGGAGGGCGGGAAGCAGGGCATTCTCGGCGACAGCGACCGACACCTCGTAGTGACCCTTCTCCATGCCGAAGTTCCCGGCAAGCCCACAGCATCCGCTCAGCTCAGTGATGCTGGCGCCCATGTTCTTGAGCAGCGCCAGATCGGTTCCGAATCCCATGACGGCGTGGTGGTGGCAGTGCGGTTGCACAACGAACTTCTGCCCGGCGAGGCTGGGGGGATGCCATTCGGCGCCCGGGCCGACCGGGGCCGGGGCGCTGAGCAGTTCGGCCAGGGTGTACGTGTTGTCCGAGATGGCCTTGGCCCGGGCATCCTGGGAGAACAGCTCTTTCAGGTCCGAGCGCAGGACTGCGGTGCACGACGGCTCGAGCCCGACGATGGGGATGCCGCTGGCCGTGATCGGCGAGAACTCCTCGATCAGGTGGGAAAGGATGCGGCGGGCGCCGGTCAACTGCCCGGTCGTGATCCAGGTCAGCCCGCAGCACACCGGGTTGGCGGGGGCGATGACCTCGTAGCCGGCGGACTCGAGCACCGTGATGGCGGAGCGGGCGATATCGGGCGTGAAGTTGTCGGAGAACGAGTCAACCCAGACAAGCACCTGCCTCTTCGTCTGACCGGTCGCGGCGGGGCGGCCTTTCGAGCGGCTGAATGAGGTGTCGGCGAAGCGAGGAATCGAGCGGCGTGTGTCCATGCCACCGGCCCAGAGCGCCACCCTCTGCAGCGCACGGATGCCCAGAAGGGCGTTGGCGAGGCGTGACACCGGGGCGAGCAGTCGGGCCCAACGCGGGAGCCAGCCGAGCACGTAGTGGGTGACGGGCCGGAGCTTGCCCTGATAGCTGCGATGCAGCACTTCGGACTTGTACGCGGCCATGTCCACCCCGGCCGGGCAGTCGCTGGAGCATGCCTTGCACGACAGGCAGAGGTCGAGCGCATCGTGCACCTCTGGAGCGTTCCAGCCAGCCGTGACCAGGGTGCCGTTTGCCATCTCCTGGAGAACACGGGCGCGCCCCCGGGTGGAGTCCTTCTCATCGCCGGTGGCCAGGTAGGACGGGCACATGAATCCGCCGGACGCCGTATTGTCGGCACGGCACTTGCCGATTCCGACGCAGCGGTGCACCGCGTTGGTGAAGTCGCCCCCGTCATGGTCGAAGGCGAACCCGTTCACCCTGATCAGCGGGAGGGCCGCCGGCCTGCGCAGATTGTGGTCCAGTGGCTGCGGTCGCACGACGACGCCCGGGTTCAAGATGTCCGCCGGGTCGAAGAGGTGCTTGAAACCGGCGAAGGCGGCGATCAGCTCCCGCGAATACATCAGCGGCAGCAGTTCACTGCGCGCCCTCCCATCGCCGTGCTCGCCCGAGAGCGAGCCGCCGTGTTTCGCGACCAGGCGACCGGCATCCTCCATCAGGGAGCGCAGCACCGAGCCATCCTTGTCCAGGGGGATGTCCAGGCGGATGTGGATGCAGCCGTCGCCGAAGTGGCCGTAGGGCATTCCCTCGATTCCGTAGCCCGAGATGAGGTCATCGAAGTCACGGAGGTAATTGCCGAGGTTGGCGGGCGGCACCGCGGCGTCCTCGAAACCCGGCCAGGCCTGATTGCCGGCCGGGGTGCGGCCGGCGAGTCCCGCGCCGTCCTCCCGGATGCGCCAGATCGAGCGCTGCTCCGGCCCGGCCGGGATGATGCGATCCTCGATGGCGCCGGACGCGGCCGCCAGTTTTTCCGCGCGGTTCAGGGTCTCCGCAGCGTCGGCCCCCGAAACCTCCACCAGGAGCCAGCCGCCTCCGCGTGGCAGGTCGGCGACCGCTTGATCGCCCCTGGCGCGGCGCACCGCGTCGACCAGGCGGGCATCAAGCCCCTCGATCGCGCCGGGGCGGTGAGTGAGCAGGGTGGGCACGGCATCCGCCGCGGAGGGCATATCCGGGTAACCGAGTACGACCAACATGGGGGCGACCGGCATCTCGACCAGGTTCACGGTGGCCCCGAGTATTGCAACGCAGGAGCCCTCGGTGCCGACCAGTGCACGGGCCAGGCTTCGCCCGTTCTCGGGCAGGAGATGTTCGAGCGAGTAGCCGGAGATCTGGCGCCCGAAGGTTCCGAGCTCGGTGCGCAGCAGGGCGAGGTTGGCACTGACGAAGTCGTCGAGGCCAGGGACGACGCCAAGCCCCGCGCCGGCGGTGAAGCGTCGCCCCCGGCCGTCGACGACGTCGAGTTCGACCACGTTGTCTGCGGTGCGTCCGAATGAGAGGGAGTGCGAGCCGCACGCGTTGTTGCCGATCATGCCCCCGATGGTTGCGCGCGCCCAGGTCGACGGGTCCGGGCCGAAGCGAAGCCCATGGGGAGCCGCCGCCTTCTGCAGGCCGCCCAGCACCAGGCCGGGCTGAACACGCGCGGTGCGGGCGTCCGGATCGACGTCGATCACGCGATTCATGTGCCGCGACAGGTCCATGACGATGCCGGGACCGACCGAGTTGCCGGCCACGGACGTGCCGCCGCCGCGCATGGTCACCGGGGTGGCGGTCGACCGGGCGGCGTCGAGGGTGGCCAGCACATCATCCTCGCCGAGCGGGAAGACGACGACCTCGGGAACGACCCGGTAGTTGGAGGCATCGCTGGAGTACTCGGCCCGTCGGCGCGTACCGGCATCAACTGGCCCGGTGACGCTACGGCGTAGAAGGTCGACGAGGTCGCGCCGGTCCGACGCGCCGACGCCGGTAGATGGGGGTGGTGGCGCACTGACGATGGACATGAGTAGCATGCTACTACATGAGCACGTGGTCCGAGTTGCTCGCCGGGAGGGGGAGGGGCCAGTCCGAGGGCACCGGTTCGCCGGTGGTGGCGGCAACCTGCCGCATCAGCAGCAGCGCCGTGGTGGTGAGATGCTCTCGCATGAGCCGGGCAGCGGCCGAGGGGTCACGGGCCCTGATGGCGTCGACGATTGGCACGTGCTCTACCTGCACATCTCGAATGCTGCGGGAGCGGTCGATGGTCGATACTCCGTGGGCCTGCGTCGCGTCACGCAGGGTCTCGACCATGTCGGCCAACCGTCGATTCCCCATCGACAAGACGATCGCCCGATGGAGTTCGCGGTCCCGGCGAATGAACTCCGCCGCGTCGTGGCCGGTTGCCGCTTCAGTCAGGCCGGTGATTCGTTCATCCAACTCGTTGAGCAGTTCCTCCGAGCCGTGGGCTGCGGCATGCGCAGCCCCGGGAACCTCGAGCAGCAATCGAGCCTCGAAGACCTCGCGAATATCGGCAACGCCAAGTCCCCGGATACGCACCCCCCGGTTGCGCTCGATGCTGACCATCCCCGCATCCGCCAGCCGGAGAACGGCGTCGCGGACTGGGGTTCTGGACACCTCGAGGCGATCCGCGATCTCATAGATCGAATGCAGGGACCCGCTGACGAGCGCCCCAGTGATGATCTCCTCGCGGAGTGCCGCATGCACCCGGTCGGTCGTGCTGATTCGGATGGTCATGATCACCTATTCTCGCGACCGGGCTGCCGGGCTACTGGGCAGCCGGGCTACTGGGCGAAGCGGGACGGCAGCGTGCTGCGGTGACGGGACTGCATCTCGGCCAGCGGCACGGTGAAGTAGTCCTGGATCTCGAGAACGGGCGCCGTGGCATCCGTCACACCGATGCGCAGCACGGGGTAGTTGCGCCCGTCGCACAGGCCGAGGAACTTCACGTCATCCTCACGCGGCACGCTGACGATCACGCGGCCGGTTGACTCCGAGAACAGGGCGACGGATGCGTCGACGCCGTCGCGCTCGCAGATGTCTCCGAGCCATATTCGCGCGCCGACTCCGAACCGGAGCACGGCCTCGGCCAGGGACTGCGCGAGCCCGCCGGCGCTGAGGTCGTGGGCGCTGTCGATCAGGGCCTGCTGGGAGGCAGCGTGCAGCAGCCCCGCCAGCGCGGCCTCGCGGCCGAGGTCAACCTCGGGCGGCAGGCCGCCGAGGTGGTCGTGGATGACACCAGCCCAGGCCGAACCGTCGAGTTCCTCGCGGGTGATGCCGAGAAGGTAGATGTTGTGGCCGTCGTCCTGCCAGCCGCTGGGGACGCGGCGCGCGACGTCGTCGATCACGCCGAGCACGGCGACGACGGGCGTCGGATGGATCGGCTGGTCGCCGGTCTGGTTGTAAAACGACACGTTGCCGCCGGTGACGGGGATCTCGAGCGCCAGGCACCCGTCGGCGAGACCCTCGACGGTGCGCTTGAACTGCCACATCACCTCGGGGTTCTCCGGGGAGCCGAAGTTGAGGCAGTCGCTGATGCCCACCGGGACCGCGCCGGTGACGGCCACGTTGCGGTACGCCTCGGCGAGGGCCAGCTGCGCGCCGCGGTACGGGTCGAGCTGGCAGTAGCGGCCGTTGGCGTCGGTCGCGATCACGAAGCCGAGTCCGGACTCCTCGTCGATACGGATCATGCCTGCGTCGTCGGGGAACGAGAGCGCCGTGTTGCCCATCACGTAGCGGTCGTACTGGTCGGTGATCCAGCTCGGGTCGGCGAGGTTCGGCGAGCCGAGCAGGGCCAGGAACTGGGCCTCGAGCGCGGCGGGGTCGGTGGGTCGGGGCAGGGCGGATGCCGTGTCGGCCTGCAGCGCGTCGAGCCAGGCCGGGTAGGCGACGGGGCGTTCGTACACGGGGCCGTCCACGGCGACGGTGCGCGGGTCGACATTGACGATCTCTTCGCCGTGCCAGTCGATGATCAGCCGGCCGGAGTCGGTGACCTCACCGAGCACGCTGGTTTCGACATCCCACTTGGCGGTCACCGCGAGGAAGCCCTCGAGCTTGTCCGGGGAGACCACGGCCATCATCCGCTCCTGGCTCTCGGACATCAGAATCTCTTCTGCGGTGAGCGTTGGGTCGCGCAGCAGCACGTTCTCGAGCTGGATGTACATGCCGCCGTCGCCATTCGAGGCGAGCTCGCTGGTCGCGCAGGAGATGCCCGCGGCGCCCAGGTCCTGGATGCCCTCGACGAGCTTTTCGCGGTACAGCTCCAGGCAGCACTCGATGAGCACCTTCTCGGCGAACGGGTCGCCGACCTGCACGGCGGGGCGCTTGGTCGGGCCACCCTCGCTGAACGTGTCGGAGGCGAGGATGGATGCGCCGCCGATGCCGTCGCCGCCGGTGCGCGCACCGAAGAGCACGACCTTGTTGCCGGCGCCGGTGGCGTTGGCGAGGTGCAGGTCTTCGTGGCGGAGCACGCCGACCGAGAGCGCGTTGACGAGAGGGTTGCCCTGGTAGACCTTGTCGAACCAGGTCTCACCGCCGATGTTGGGGAGGCCGAGGCAGTTGCCATAGAAGGAGATGCCGGAGACGACGCCGTGCACGACGCGGGCCGTGTCGGGGTCGTCGATGTCGCCGAAGCGCAGGGCGTCCATCACGGCGACCGGGCGGGCGCCCATCGAGATGATGTCGCGCACGATGCCGCCGACGCCGGTGGCCGCGCCCTGAAACGGCTCGATGTACGAGGGGTGGTTGTGCGATTCGATCTTGAAGGTGACCGCCCAGCCCTCGCCGACATCGAGCACGCCGGCGTTCTCGCCCATCCCGACCATGAGGTTCTTCTTCATGGCGGGGGTGACCTTCTCGCCGAACTGGCGCAGGTACATCTTGGAGCTCTTGTATGAGCAGTGCTCGCTCCACATCACCGAGTACATGGCGAGCTCACCCGAGGTGGGGCGGCGGCCGAGGATCTGCCGGATCTCGTCGTACTCGCCGGGCGTGAGGCCCAGCGCGTCGTACGGCTGCACCTTGTCCGGTGTCGCGATCGCGTTCGATACGGTGTCAGCGACGCCGCGGGAGTGTGTGGTGGAAACAGCGGTCACGAGTGGCGTTCTCCCAGGGATAACGGATGTTTGACCCGCTTAGTCTACCCGGCTAGCTGCGCCCGCCAGGAGGGCCGATGAGCAGCAGAGTCGCCATTATCGACGCCAGCCCGACCACGAGGAGGATTCCGAGCAGCACGGGACGGTTCAGCATCCAGCGCAGGAGCACGCTGACCGGCGTGTGGTCGCGCGGGTCGTCGGTCGCTGTGTGGCGCCACTCTCCGTCGAGCCTGCCGCGTCGTTCCAACAGGCGGTCGAAGGGGATTGTGGCGTACGGGATGATCGCCGTCACGACGGCGGCGACGATCAGCCGCACGTTCCAGCGCTGGTTGACGCCAACGAGAACCGCGGCCATCCCGTAGGCGATGAAGACGAGGCCGTGAGCGAAACCCCCGATCCGAACCCAGATGTCGCCCGCCTGCGCGACGTACTTGAGCAGCAGCCCGGCGATCAGGAGGGTCCACGTCACCGCCTCGGCGATGGCGATCGTGCGGTAGAACAGGCGAGGAGTCACGGCGGAGTCAGTCCAGACGGGGGAGGGGAGGAGGGGGAGGTTCAATCTTGGCAGGATTTCGGTGGCCGGCGCATCCGTCGAAAGGTTGAGGCTCAGCACCGTCTGGCAGCATGGGGGGATGACCTATATCCCCTCCGGCACCAGATACGAGTCCATGCCCTACCGGCGAACCGGCAGGAGCGGCCTCACGCTCCCCGCGATCTCGCTCGGGCTCTGGCAGAACTTCGGCGACGACAAGCCGATCGACACGCAACGCGCGATCCTGCGCCGGGCCTTCGACCTCGGAATCACCCACTTCGACCTGGCGAACAACTACGGCCCGCCCTACGGCAGCGCCGAGACGAACTTCGGCCGGATCTTCGGCGAGGACTTCTCCGCCCACCGCGACGAGACGATCATCTCCACCAAGGCCGGCTACGACATGTGGCCGGGGCCGTACGGCAACTTCGGCTCCCGCAAGTATCTGCTGTCCAGCCTCGACCAGTCGCTCGGCCGCATGGGCCTCGACTACGTCGACATCTTCTACTCGCACCGTGCCGATCCAGAGACCCCGCTGGAGGAGACCATGGGGGCGCTGCACACCGCGGTCACGAGCGGCCGGGCACTGTACGCCGGCATCTCCTCCTACTCGCCGGAGCGCACCCTTCAGGCTGCCAGAATCCTCGCGGACATGGGCACACCGCTGCTGATCCACCAGCCGTCGTATTCGATGTTCAACCGATGGGTCGAGGGCGGGCTGCTCGACACCCTCGGAGAATTGGGCGTGGGCTGCATCCCGTTCTCGCCGCT
>JBDTAA010000090.1:0-7173 GCA_039924805.1 Cryobacterium sp. | reverse complement strand
GTTCCATGTCGGCCACCTGAACATCCTCAAACACGCGAAAAGCCAATGCGACTACCTGGTCGCCGGAGTACTCTCCGATGAGTTGCTCCATGCCACGAAGGGGAGAACTCCGATCGTTCCCCTGGCCGAGCGACTCGAAATCGTGCGCCACATCAGCTTTGTCGACGAGGCAATGGCCGAAACGCGGCTCGACAAGCTCGACACCTGGCGGGCGGTGAAGTTCGACATCTACTTCAAGGGAGACGATTGGAAGGGCACGGTTCGGGGCCTGCGACTTGAGCGCGAGTTCGCCGCTGTCGGCGTCGAACTCGTCTATTTCCCCTACACGGTGTCAACATCGAGCACCGCTCTTCGCCGGGCACTGGACGCGCTGAACGCACCGCGGCGCGAGCCCGACGTTGCGCGCCACCGCTGAGCCTCGTCCCGCTGCCCCAGCGTGGCATCATGGCACAGCGCGAGCCCGACGAGGAGCGTATGACAGGCACTGGATCGCAGTCGACCCGGAATCGCGCGCAAGGAGGTCGGCGGCTCGTGGGCGCGCTCTCTCTCGCCGCCCTCGCGGCGGTGACCGCCACGCTCACCCTGGTCGCGATCCTGATTGCCGCCGCCCCCGAGCCCGCCGCCGCGCCGAGCCCGGGACCGACTGCGCGGGCGACCGCAACCCCCGCCCCGCCACAGCCTTCGCCGCCGCCCGGTTGGACCCTGGCCTGGAACGACGAATTCAACGGGTCGGTCGTGGACCGCTCGTCCTGGGCAGTGGAGCACGCGTCGACCTTCGGAGACGGGAACAATGAGCTCGCCTGCCTGATGGACAGGCCCTCCAACGTGAGCGTTGCCGACGGCGCCCTGACCATCACGGCACGCCGGGAGCAAACTCTGCTCCGCTGCGGGAGCACCGACAGGCGCTTTCCGGACGGCCGAATGTACTCGTCGGCGATGCTGAGCAGCAGGGACAAGCGGGCCTTCGAGTACGGTCGGTTCGAGATCCGGGCGCGGACGCCAACGGCACAGGGCACGTCGAAAGGCCTCTGGCCGGCCTTTTGGCTGCGGCCGTCCACCGGTCTGATCGGCGAGCTCGACATCCTCGAGATCCTCGGGACCGGCGCCGCGGACCCGTACGGCGCCAATCGGATCTACCAGACCATCCAGTACGACTACGAGCCGACGTACCCCCAGCAGACCCGGGCGTACACCCTGCCCACCGGCACGTTTTCGGACGGCTACCACGACTTTGCGGTCGAATGGGAGCCCGGTTCGATCCGCTGGTTCGTTGACGGCGTCCTGAGCTACCGACGCGACGCCGCGACCACCCCCTGGCTCGAGAAGGCCTTCGTCGGTGACTTCTACCTGCGACTCAACCTGGCCGTCGGCGGCGACTGGCCCGGATCGCCCGATGCCGACACCTCATTCCCCGCACGATTCCAGGTGGACTATGTGCGGGTCTACCGACGTTGAGGCCGATCCAGCACGTTCGCTCAGAGACCGCGGCCTCGTCGGTTGACCATGTGCACCAGCGGACCGGGCGGCACCAGCCGAGCCGCTATGGCCATGGCCGCGTACGCCCTGATCTGGGACCGGTCGTGCCGGATCGCCTTGCCTGCCCATCGCCGGGCTCCGGCGTGCTGCCCCAACGCCGCCAGGGCGAACGCGATCTGACCCTCGATCCTGGCCGATCCGATCGCGCTGCGATCGAACTCCGGGTGCTTCGCCAACAGGTAGCTCAGCGCATCGGCGATGGCCTGCCAGTCGCCCTTGAAGAACGAGGCCTGGTTCCAGTGAACGATGATGAGCGGCTCGCGGATGCCGAGAATGTGACCAACCCTCGCGGCCTGCAACAGCAGGTCGTAATCCTCACCGAATGACTGGGGAAGCACCTCGTCGATGAGGCCGATCTCCCCGAGCAGGTCGGCTCGGCGGAGGAGGTAGGACGAGGGGTGGAGCTCGGTGATCCGGGACTTGAGCAGGTCGGGGAAGTCGGTGCGCTCCGGTGGCAGGCGATCGTGGGTCCCATCGGAGGTCACGATCCGAATGCCGGTGGCGACGAGCACGGCGGAAGGATCCTGCCGCCACGCCTCCACCTGCCGGCGGGTCTTGGCCGGCATCCATTCGTCGTCATCGTCGCAGAAGGCGACGAGCTCACCGTGCGACGCCAGGATGCCGGAATTGCGTCCTCCGGCGAGCCCAGGGGTGCGGTCGTTTGAGATCGTGCGCAGAACGCGCGACGCCGGCACCTCGACGTCGTCGAGCGGGTCGACGGCCTCCTGATCGAACACGACGGTCACGTCGATGTGGCCCTCGTACTCCTGGCCCAGCGCGGCCCTCACCGCGGAGCGCAGCAACTCGGGCCGCCCCCTCGTGGCGATGACGACGCTGACGCTGGGCAGATCATTCGACGGCGATGACATCATGCGCCACTTCCTCGGGTTGGTCCTCCGTCGGCGTTGGCGGAGGTTCTGGCGGGTGGACGCATGGCGAGAGCGGCGGCGATCATCGCGATTGCCAGCCCCGCGGTCATGATTCCGTAGTACAGCGATTCGACGACCACGACGAGCAGCACGGCGTTCAGCGCCAGCCCCGTCGGGTCGCGGTCACGAATGGATCTGATGTAGGCCCACACGAGCCAGCCCATGAACAGTGCGGCCCCCGGGAAGCCATGGGAGAACAGGACCATCCAGAACTGACCTTGGGTGCCGGCCGAGGGCGCCCCCTCCGTCGCGGAGGGGCGAGGGGCTCCGTATCCGAACACGGGGGATTCGAGGGTTCGCTCAAAGGTCTCCTGGTATAGGTCAGCGCGGTCGGAGGTCGAGGAGCTGGACTCGACCCGATGGGTGAGCCTTTCGGTGATCGGCAGGGTGGCAAATGCGACCGCCAGCACGGCGACGAGTGCGACCAGGCCGAGCAGCGCCTTGACACTTCCTCGCATGAACAGCCGGATCGCCACGTAGACAAGCGCGAGCCCCAGCCCGAGGAACATGCCCCGGTTGAGAGTCAGGAAGGCCGGAACGAGCGAGACCGGTATCGCCGCCAGCAGCCACCAGAAGCGGCGCTCCCGCCGCACCTCCAGGAGGTAGGCGATCACGATCGGGGAGAGCATCGAATACGCGTTGCCCCACCCGTTCGTGTACAGGAACGGGGCGCTTGGCCGGGGGTCCAACTTCGCCCATCCGTCTGGGTTGTACTGGGACACCCTGCGTTCGACCATGTCCTGGACGAGCTCGTTCGAGCCGATCGATGGGGGGATCACCAGCCCGAGGGGCGTGTGGATCGACAGAAGGGGAAAGAGGACCCCGATGTATCCGCCGGCAATAACGATGAGCCAGAAGACCGTCAGGACGCCCATCACATAGCGCGGGCTGAGCGTGTCCCGGGCGTTGTACACGTAGAGGAATATCACCGTCACGGTCAGATAGAGCAGCGCACGGTAAACGAAGCCGACCATGCGCTCGGGGGTGTCGATCTCGATGGCCGAGACACCCATCCAGACCAGGAACATCAACCAGATCGCGAGTCCACGGGGCATGCAGATGCGTCGACGCCGCACGAGGAAGACGAGCATGACCGCGGCGAGCGCGATCCAGGCGGTCTCACCGAGACCCAGCAGCCACCACGCGGGAAACAGCGCGAACATCGCGGCGAACGGCCAACGCGGAAGCGGACGAGCCAGGGCGGTCGCGCGGGTCTGTGGCTGCGGAGCGAGTGTCGCCATACCTGGATCCCTCCGCATTCATTCTCGGCCGCGGCCGGTTCCCCGGCGCGATGTGGATGAGCATAGCCACCAATTCCCCAGCGCCATGACACCCAAACGGGGGCGTGTGACACCGCTGGCGGGCGTGCCACTGTGTGCGGCATGAGAAATACTCACGTTGGATACGATGGTTCTCCTCCGAACCACGCCGGGGCGAAAACGAGCGCCCTGGCCGCTCTGTCGGTGTTCGCGTCGGCGCTGTTCCCCCCGATGACGTCGCCTTCGGCCCTCGGCTACCGATTCGGCCGCGCCGGCCTGCCCCGCAGGCTCCGCAGGCTCCGCACCGTGTCACGCCTGGGTCGGGCCGATGTCGTCGGAGTCCAGGTGGACGCGCTGACGATGGGCCAGGTCGTCGAGAAGATCCTGGACTGGAGCGACACGACGAGCATTCACGTGGCCGTCGGCGTGAACGCGCACGTCTGCAATCTTGCCGCGGCGGACCGGGTGCTCGGTGGCGACCTGGCCATCAGCGACCTCAACTACGCGGACGGGCAGTCAGTCGTCTGGGCGGCCAGGTTCCTCGGGCACAGGATCCCCGAACGCGTCGCAACCACCGACCTGATTTACCCCCTCGCGGTGGCCTGCGCACAGCGCGACAAGAAGATTTTCCTCTACGGCGGCAAGCCAGGCGTCGCCGAACAGGCCGCAGCCGTGCTCTCCGCGGCGGCTCCCGGGCTCCGGACCGAGTCGCGCGATGGGTACGTGACCCTCGAGGAGACGACTCGACTCATTCGCGAGATCAATGCCTCGGGGGCGAGCATCCTGCTGGTGGGCCTCGGCGACCCCCTGCAGCAGCGCTGGGTGTCGCTCCATCGCGGCGAGCTGACCGTTCCCGTCGTACTCACCTGCGGCGGCCTGTTCGACCACACGAGCGGCGCACATCGCCGCGCGCCGGCCTGGCTGATCGCCTCTGGCCTCGAATGGTTCTGGCGATTCCTCCTCGAGCCCAGGAGGCTCGCGAAGCGGTATCTGCTCGGCAACCCGGCGTTCCTGCTCCGGCTGGGCCGCCAGCTCGTGCACGATCGGCTGATTGCCGGGGCTTGATGACCACGTCAACGACGCAGCCCGTCCCGAGCGACACCACGAACCTCGCCAGGGGCGCGGTCGTCAGCTTCGCCGGCGCTGCAACCAGCGCGGTGATGGGCTTCGTCCTGACTGTCGTGCTCGCCCGCAGCCTGGGCGACGCGGGCTCCGGCGTTGTCTTGCAGGCCGTCGCGGTCTTCGCTATCGTGCTGAGCCTGGCCAGGGCCGGCATGGACTCCGCCGCGGTGTGGATCCTGCCCCGCCTGGTCGCACATGATCCGGCGCGGATCCGCGGAACCCTGGTGATCATGCTTGTCGCGGCACTGTCCAGCGGCGCGCTGCTCGGCGCCGCAACCATCGCGCTCGCGCCCATGTTCGCCCTCACCGGGGACGCGCACGCTCGGGAGGTGGCGCGGGCAGTGTCCGTCGCGGGCTGGTTCATTCCCGCCGGCGCACTGCTGCTGGTCGGGCTCGCGGCGACGCGCGGGCTGGGCGGAATGGTGCCCTATATCGGCGTCGGCAGCATCGGCCTGCCGCTCGTGCGTCCCCTCGCCGTCTGGCTCGTCGCCGCCACCGGCGGATCATTCGCAGCCGTCACCCTGGCTTGGGCCGCGCCGCTTCCCGTCGCGCTCATCGCCGCAGCAATTGTGTTGCGCTCCCAGGTGCGTCGCCACGAGAACGTCGCCGGTGGCCGGGGATCCTGGCGCCCCGACCGGGGGTTGCGCAGAAGCGTCGTGGCCTACGCCCTCCCCCGCACCCTGTCGGCCGGTCTGGAGCAGTCGGTGCTCTGGCTCGACGTGATCCTCGTCGGCATCCTGGCCGGCTCTGCATCGGCGGGCGTCTACGGCGGCGCCAGCCGTTTCGTGGCCGCCGGGCTCGTCATTGACACGGCCATCCGCATCGTCGTGGCGACCCGCTTCAGCACGCTGCTGTTCGAGGAGAAGTTCGCCGAGCTCGAGGCGCTGTACCGCACCGCGACGACGTGGCTTGTTCTGTTCGGCACGCCGGTCTACCTGCTCCTGGCCGCGTTCGCGCCCGTCGTGCTGGGGTTGCTCGGGCCCGGGTTCGACGAGGGATCGGCGGCGCTCGTGATCCTCTGCGTCGGGGGAATCCTCACCTTCACGACCGGCAACATTCAGTCGGTGCTCCTGATGAGCGGCCGGAGCGGCTGGGCGGCATTCAACAAGGCCGTGGTGCTGGCCGTGAACGTGGGCGGCAACTTCCTGCTCGTGCCGCTCATCGGGCTCAACGGCGCCGCCGTATCGTGGGCGCTCAGCATGCTGATCGACGCGGCCCTGGCCACCGTCGAGGTGCGGCATTTCATCGGAATCCGGGTGGACGCGCGGATGGTCGCTTATGCGCTGCTCGTGCCCGTCGTCACCGTCGGCATCCCCGCCTTCGCGGTGCGTCTGACGGCCGGCCCGACACTCGCCGGCCTGCTCATCGCCATCCCCGTCTGCACGGCCCTCTTCCTCGGCTGGTGCGCACTGGACCGCGCTCGGCTTCACCTGCACGACCTCAGCCTGATCGCACGCAAATGAGGCCGCCATGACACCCGAATGGGGGAGTGTGGGGCTTCCCCCGCTCGGGATACTGTGCGGCGCAATCCGGCTTTGCACCCGAAAGCCCCGGATGACCCCCTTGCTCCCCGCCTGTACACCCGAATTACAGGAGTTGACCTGGTGAACACAACACCGATACGGCCGCGCCACCCCGAATCACGGTCCTGCACGCGGAGCGCGTCATGACGCTCCCACCCCGGCACACGATGACCGGCCCGGGAGCCTTCAAGATGCGGCGGGGCTTTCTCGTCTTCGCTGTGACCGCGCTGATCCTCATCGCGCTGGGACTCGCGGTTCAGGCGGCAGTGACCTCGAATAACACGCCCGCGGGGAACATCATCATCGCGAACAACACCGACGGCGTTGACGCCGCCGGGGGTCGAGGCGGCGGAACGGTCGACGGTGACGACGAAGACGCTGCGGTGACGGGGCCGGCCGGCCCGTCAGCCACCCCGGCACCGCGGCCCAGCCCGGTGACCGCCCCACCCGGCGTCATCACCAAGGAATTGGCGACCAGGATGGTGACCGGTTTCGTGGTGTCTGCAGCCCCCCTCGACCCCGGTTCCGACGTGGCTGACCGGCTGTCCACGGTCGCCAAGGGCGCCATCCTCGCGGAACTCGAAAACCGGGACCAGGAGCTGGAGGCGAACGGCTGGACGCTGAGCGGCAAGCCGGTCGTGAAGTCGGTCACCATCCTCAGCAGCAACCTGACCGCGTCACCATCGACAGCTCTCGTGCAGGCATGCGTCGACTCGAGCAAGGTGGTGACCCTCGACTCCGACGCGAAGCCCGTGGGCGGCCCGCCCCCCACGTCCGCCGCCCTCAACCTGTATTCCCTGCAAC
>JBDTAA010000089.1:0-4167 GCA_039924805.1 Cryobacterium sp. | reverse complement strand
GGCCGGCAACACCGCGGTTGCCGGCTGCGGCACGAGCTCGCTGGCCGGTCCGATCCCCACGAAACCGATCTCGCGCGTGACCGGTTTCCCGGCGGCGTCCTTCACGACCTGGCCGCTGTCATCGATGATGAAGCGTTCGGTGAGCCGGGGGGTGAGGATCAGGCTTTGCTGCGCGCCGCCGCGCTCGACGATCACCGTGAGGGGGGTGCCGGGCGACTCACGAATAAGCCCAGTGAACTGGTCCCACGTCGCGATAGCGGTGCCGCCGATGCTCACGATCCTGTCGCCCGGCTTGAGGCCGGCCGCGGCGCCCGGCGCGTTCTCGTCGGAGGCTTCACAGGTCTGCCTGGCGCTTGTGGCCGGGAGCACGCACTGTGACACGCTCCCGACTGTCGTGCTCGCCTGCGCGGCTCCGAAGCCCATCAGCAGGATGGCGAAGAGCACGATCGCGATGAGCAGGTTCATGAACGGTCCGCCGAGCATGATGACGACGCGCTTCCAGACCGGCAACCGGTAGAAGGTGCGGTCGTCTTCGCCGTCGCCGATCGAATCGGCGCTGCCGCTGCGGGCATCCTGTACCAGGGTGTCGAAGAATCCCGTTCCCGCGGTTCGAGCGGCGCCGCCGGACTTGGCAGGAGGGAACATCCCGATCATCGAGATGTAGCCGCCGAGGGGAATCGCCTTCACGCCGTATTCGGTCTCGCCCCTGCGCTTGGACCACAGGGTCGGGCCGAACCCGATCATGTACTGCGTCACCTTGACCCCGAAGGCCTTCGCGGGCACCAGATGCCCGATCTCATGCAGGGCGATGGACACGGCGAGGCCGACAACAACAACAACGACACCTAAGATAAACAGCAGCACGGTTTCCACACGCCCAGATTAGCCTCACCAAGCTGCGAAGCCACTGGTCATCGGTCCTTCGCGGGTCGCTTTGCCAGTCCGAAGGACGCTCAAGGAGAAAACCCTGTCTGAACAGCCAACCGCCAGCCCCATCGGCGCCATCCTGGCCGACCGGTTCCGCGTCGATCGACTCATTGGAAACGGCGGCATGGCGGCCGTCTACGAGGCGACGGATGTCGTGCTCGGCCGGAACGTTGCCATCAAGCTGTTCCGAAACGACACTCTCGACGATGCCCAACCCGAACGCCAGAGCGGCGAAGTCGCGCTGCTCGCGAGCCTGAATCACTTCGCCCTCGTCACGCTCTACGACGCAGGCACGGCCACCATCGACGGCGCTTCGCGCACGTTTATCGTGATGGAGTTCATCGACGGCCAGGACCTGCGCAGCCAGATCGCGGGCGGACCGGTGTCGCCGACCGACGCGGCGGAAATGGGGGCCGACCTGGCCGAGGCCCTGCACTACGTGCATTCGCAGGGCATCATCCACCGCGACATCAAGCCCGCGAATGTTCTGCTGGCGCCTTCCAGTTTTCCCGGCCGTTCTTCCCACGCGAAGTTGGCCGACTTCGGAATCGCCCGGCTGCTCGACGAGGCCCGGCTCACAGCCACCGGCACACTCATCGGAACGGCGAGCTACCTCAGCCCCGAGCAGGCCCTCGGCGAGCCCATCGGCCCGCCCAGCGACGTCTACTCCCTCGGGCTCGTGCTGCTCGAATGCCTGACCGGTGAACGCGCGTATCCGGGCACCGCGATCGAGTCGGCCATGGCTCGCCTCCAGCGCCAGCCGCAGATCCCAGCGAGCCTCGGCCGCGAATGGTCCTCCCTGCTCGAGGCGATGACGAGCCGGCACGCGCCGGATCGACCGGGCGCCTCGGATGTCGCAACCGCGCTGCGTGCCCTGCGGTCTGACGGCGCCGAGAGCTCCACCCAGACCCAGCTCCTCGCGGCAGACGCCGGGGACGCAACCGCCCTCCTCGACACCCCCGACCGCCCCGACACCGCTGCCACCAAGCTGATGCCCACCGCGAGCGGCGCGGGAACGTCACCGATGACGGCGCCGCCCCATGCCGCCAACACCAACGTGGAGACGGTTGTGCTGTCGGCCGTCGACTCGCAGCAGGGTCTCGACGACACCGATACCGCGGCAACGTCCCGCCCCCGCCGGGAGTCCTCGGCGAGGCAAAAGAAATGGCTGCCGATCGCGCTCGTCGCGGTTGCCGGGATACTGATCACGATCCTGGCCGTCGTTCTGCTCCAGCGTCCGACCGGGCCGGCGGCAACACCACCGAGCTACCCGGCCGTCGAGGGGACGCTCGGGACGCATCTCGAAGAGCTCCAGAAGAGCGTCGAGCCGTGAGCGGCTTCCGCGCGCGGGCCGCAGTCCTGGCCGCCACCGTCCTGATCGTTTCCGCCACGCTGACCGGCTGCGCCGGCGGCGAGCCGCCACTCACTGCATCCGCGGCCGAGCAGCTGCAGTCCGGCGTGCTCGCAGTCACGACCGCGGCGGCGGAGGGCGAATTCAGCGCAGCCAAGTCCGCGCTCGCCACCGTGCAGGCCGACGTGCTCGCCGCGACCGACGCCGGCGACGTGACCACAGAGCGCGCATCCGAGATCCAGGCGGCCATCAAGCTGGTCGCGGCCGACCTCGACGCCGCGATCGCCAAGGGGACACCGGCTCCGACGCAGGCCCCAGAGCCCACCGTTCTGCCGACCCCCTCGGCGGAACCCACCACGGAGCCCACACCGACCCCCGAGCCGACCACGGCGCCCACCGTTCAGCCGGTTCCGCTGCCGACAACGGAACCCACACCCGACCCCGTACCGACGGTGGCACCGACGGCATTGCCGACGCCCGGCACCGATCCGACGGCCACGCCATGATCGAGTACCCGTCCTTCGCGCGCACCGCGGTCACCGTTCTCGCCCTCGCCGTGGCCCTGACCGGATGCGCGAGCGCGCCGACCCCACTCAACGATTCCGCTGCCGGACGACTGCAGGCCGGCGTGCAGGACGTCACCGCCTCCGCCGCCACAGGTGACTTCGCGGGCGCCCAGTCCGCCCTCGCCGACCTGCAGGCCGACCTGCTGGTCGCCGCCGCCGCCGGCGAGGTGACCGGTCAACGCTCGGCGCAGATCCAGGCGGCCATCAATCTCGTGGGCGCCGACCTCGACGCCGCGATCGACGCGAGCAAGCCGGTCGAGACCGTCGCGCCGGCTCCGGAACCGACCCCGACCAAAGACGCGAAGCCCGGGAAAGACGACGGCAAAGGCGACGGGAAGGGCGACGGCAAGGGCGACGGCAAGGATGACTAGGGCAGGCCCCCTCAGACACCTCGTTGTCGGGGCCGGCCTGATCGGCCGCCCGCTCGCCGAACGTCTCGCCGAGCGTGGCGATTCCGTGGCGATCGCAACCCGCTCCGGCTCGGCAGCGCGCGGCGCGACGGCCCTCGTTCTCGACGCGAGCGACCCGGCGGCCTTCAGCCGCGCAGCGGCGGGCGCATCCACGATCTTCCTCTGCACCAACCCGAAGTACACGGAGTGGGCGTCCAGGTGGCCGCCTATCTTTCGCGCTGCCATCACCGCAGCGCGGGACTCCGGCGCCAGCCTGGTCGTCATGGGAAACCTCTATCCCTACGGCAGTCCGTCCGGGCCGATGACGGAGCGCTCCCCGGAGACGACGACGGAAGAGAAGGGCCTGATCCGCCTCGCCGGATGGAACCAGGTGCGTGCCGCGCACGAGCGCGGCGAGATCCGGGCGGTCGAGGTGAGGGCCAGCGATTACTTCGGGGCCGGCGTCGGCGGCACCGCACATCTCGGCCGCACGTTCTTCACCGCTGTCCGCCGCTCGAAGACAGCCCACGTCATCGGCAGACCGGAGATCGAACACAGCTGGAGCTACCTGCCAGACATCGTGACCACACTGATCGCCGCCTCCGACCACACGGCCGAGTGGGGCAGGGTCTGGCATGTTCCGAGTGGCGCCGCCAGCCGCACGGCGATCGTGACGCAGCTCAACGAGCTCCATAAAACACGTGGAAAGGTATCTGGGTACCCGCAGTGGCTGCTGCGCTCGATGGGAATGGTGAGCCCGATGCTGCGGGCGGTCTATGCATCGAGCTACCAGTTCCTGGTGCCGTATGTCATCGACTCCGCCGACACCGAAAGGGAACTCGGCGTGCGGGCAACACCGTGGGACCAGGCGCTGGCGGCCACAGCGGAGAGCTACCGCTGAGCCCAGGGGCACATCCGGCGCTCAGCCGGCCAG
>JBDTAA010000088.1:0-19904 GCA_039924805.1 Cryobacterium sp. | reverse complement strand
GTCCCGGCCGACGGCTTGCGTGTCGCAAGGGTGGACATCGCTGCGCTAGCCCTTCGCGATCAGCGCGTTGATCTTCTCGGCGGCGTCCTTCAGAGCGGAGCTGGTGTCGCCATCGCCGAAGATGACTGCCTTGGCGTAGTCGTCACGGAATGCCTGCCATCCGGCGACCGCGTTGCTGACGCTCGGGACCTCAACGGTCTTCGACGCCTGCACGCCGAACTTCTCGTAGGCCGGGTTGGCCGCGAAGAAGTCGGGGTAGGTGCCGGTCAGGTCCTGGCGGAGGGGCATCTGTCCGGTCAGCTCGAGGAGCTGCCCGTCCTGCTTCTCGCTGGTGGCGAATTTCAGCACGTCCCAGGCGGTGTCCTTGTTCTTGCAGGCGGTGTACAGGCCGACGTTCTTCGCGTCGCTGAACGTGAACGTCTCATCCGCCGGGGTTCCGGCGCTGGTCGGCACGGGGACGGCGCCCCAGTTCACGGCATCCTTGTAGACCGAGACGGCCCACGGGCCGACGATCGACATGGCGGCCTGGCCATCGACGAACGCGTCGCCCTGATACTGCTCCTTGCCGGCGAGGCCTTCGTCGTACAGCGTCTTCCAGAACTCGGCGACCTTCTCGCCGTCGGCGTCGGCGAACGTAGACTTGCCGTCTTCGATGAGCTGCTTGCCGCCGGTCTCCGCGGCGTAGAGCGGGTAGAAGTCGAACCAGCTCTGGTAGAACTCGCTGGTCGGCGCGGGGTGGATGGCGTTCTCGGCAGCGCCGCTCTTGACGATCGTGCGTGCGGCGGTGAGGAATTCCTCATAGGTGCCGAGCTTGGGGTTTTCGGCGTCGAGGCCGGCCTTGGTGAAGACGTCCTTGTTGTAGAAGATCATGACGGGATTGGACTTCCAGGGCATATGGAAGTACTTGCCGTCCGCGTTCTGGTATTGCGTAGCGGTGTCGCCGCTGCGCTCCTCGATGTAGGACGCGCCGTCCGAGAACGTCGACAGGTCGACGAGGCCACCCTGCTTCTCGAACTGCGGAACGGCCACGGGTGCGGTGTTGAAGACGAGGCACGGGGCGTTGCCGGCCGTGATGGCGGCCCCGATGACCTCTTCGCTGCTCTTACCGGCCGGGATCTCCTGCGCCTTCACCTGCTCATCGGGGTGGTCGGCGTTCCACGCGTCCACCATCTGCTTGCCCCATGCTATCTCAGACTCGTTGTTCGAGATCCACATGGTGATGTCGCCGCGGCTGTTTGCGGTGGGGGCCGTGCCGCCGCCGGTGCAGGCGCCGAGAGCGAGTACGACAGTGGCCGAGACGGCCGTCGCGGCGAGGAATCGCCTTTTCTTTCCTGTGGGGTACATCGGTGTCTCCATCTTCGTGTGGTCGCAGCGGCTTTGCTGCGGGCGGGTCTCTTGAGGTTGGGCCTTGGGGTTGGGCCTCAGGGATGGGCCGGGGTGGCTGCGGAGCCGCGAATAATGAGCCGCGCGGCGGGAAGGTCAACGTCGTCGGCTGCGCCGTCGTCGATCAGGGCGAGCAGGGCGACTGCGGCGGCGCGACCCCAGACCACGGGCGTCGCGCTGACGGTCGTCAGGGGCGGGTACACATACCGCGAAAAATCGATGTCGTCGAAACCCGTGATCGACAGCTCGTCCGGCACGCGCACGCCGAGCTCCTGGGCGACGCCGAGTCCGGCGACGGCCATGGGATCGTTGCCGTAGACGATCGCGGAGGGCGGCCGGTCCTGGGTCAGGAGTTGGCGGGTGGCCTCGGAGCCGGCCCCCACCGAGAAATCGGTCTCGATCGTCTGCCCGGCGGGCAGACCAGCGGCACGCATTGCGTCTTCGAAGGCTTCGCGGCGTCGGCTGCCGTGGAGCATGGCCGGGTTACCGGCCACATGCGCGATGCGGCGGTGGCCGAGCCCTGCCAGGTAGGCGACGGACTCCCGGATCCCTGGCGTGTCGTCGATCGTCACCGCGGGGAACGGGCTCGGGCCGTCCGGGCGGCCGAGGGTAACGGCCGGAAGCCCCAGCTCGGTGAGCAGCGGGATGCGCGGATCGTCGTGTCGGAGGTCGGTGAGGAAGACGCCGTCGACTCGGCCGTCCTCTGCGAGCTGCTGGTAGCTCTTGATCTCCGCGTCGGCCGTCGACACGACGCTGAGCACGAGGGCCAGGCCCCTGGTGGAGAGGATGCTTTCGACCCCGGCGATGAACGACGGGAAGAAGGGGTCTGAGCCGAGCACCTGCGGGTCCCTGGCCACCACGAGTCCCAGCGCGAACGAACGCTGGCTGGAGAGGGAACGCGCACGCAGCGACGGCTTCCAGCCCAACTCGGTGGCCGCATTGAGGATCCTCTGGCGGGTCCCGGCGGACACCCCGGGCCGATCGTTGAGGGCAAACGACACGAGGCCCTTGCTGACCCCGGCGCGTTTGGCGACATCGGAGATGGTTACCTTCACGGTGTTCACGCGGGCTCCTCAGTGATTGCCATCCGGTTGACCAGGGGCGACACCGCCTGAACCGGTTTAGCTAACCTATACCGGTTTAGGTGCCCGCGTCAACAACCAGTTCCGGGCGGGGTTGGCCGCTCTTGATGGTGCACTGGCGCGGGCCTATGGTGACTGCACTATGGACTGGTTCACGGCTGGCGAGTACGAGATCGCGCGGCAGATCCTGCAGCGCGGTGTGGCGGCGTTCTACCTGATCGGCTTTGTCTCGGCGATCAACCAGTTCCCGGCGCTGTTGGGAGAGCACGGCCTGCTGCCGGTCCCGCGCTTCGTGTCGCTTGTCCGTTTCCGGCAGTCCCCGAGCGTGTTCCACTGGCGGTATTCGGATCGGATGTTGCTGGGCGTGGCCTGGGGTGGGGCCGCCGTCTCCGCGCTCCTCATTGCCGGCCTGCCCCAGCTCGGCCCGCCGTGGCTGCCGATGGCGGCTTTCCTCCTGCTCTGGGCCGGCTACCTCTCGATCGTCAACGTCGGCCAGACCTTCTATTCCTTCGGCTGGGAGAGCCTGCTTCTGGAGGCCGGCTTCGTCGTCGCGTTCCTCGGTTCGAACGAGGTCGCGCCGCCGGTCACGATCGTCTTCTTCCTGCGCTGGCTCGTCTTCCGGCTCGAGTTCGGCGCCGGCCTGATCAAGATCAGGGGTGGGCGCGAGTGGCGGGACCTGACCGCCCTCATGTACCACCACGAGACCCAGCCGATGCCGAACCCGGTGAGCTGGTTCGTGCACCATCTGCCGAGGTGGTTCCACCGCGGCGAGGTGCTCGGCAACCATGTCGTGCAGCTCATCGTGCCGTTTCTTCTCTTTGCGCCGCAGCCGGTGGCATCGGTCGCGGCGGGGGTCATCATCCTCAGCCAGTTGTGGCTCGTGCTGACCGGCAATTTTGCCTGGTTGAACTGGATCACGATTGTGCTCGCGTTCGCCGCGATCGACGACGCGGCGTTCCGCGTGGTCTTGCCGACGGTCCCGGCCGAGGGCGTCGTTCCGGAGCCGCCGACCTGGTTCGTGGTCGTGGTTCTCGCCGTGACCCTGTTCCTGGTCGCGCTCAGCTATCAGCCGGCGCGTAACCTGCTCTCGCGTCGCCAGCTGATGAACGCCAGCTTCAACCGGTACCACCTGGTCAACGCGTACGGCGCGTTCGGTACCGTCACGAAGGAGCGGTTCGAGGTGGTCGTGGAGGGCAGCGCGGCGGAGCACCCGGCCGAGGAGGCCGGCTGGCTGGCGTACGAATTCCGAGGCAAGCCGGGCGATCCGCAGCGGATGCCCAGGCAGTTCGCGCCGTACCACCTCCGGCTGGACTGGCTGATGTGGTTCCTCGCGCTCGGCGCGAGGGACACCCGGTGGTTCGAGACATTCATCGTGCGGCTCCTGGAGGGCGACGGCCCCACCCTTCGACTGCTCAGGCTGAATCCATTCCCGGGGGCCCCGCCCCGCCGCATCCGCGCCCGCGTCTTCCTCTACCGCTACTCGACCCCGGCAGAGCGGCGGGCGACGGGCGACTGGTGGGTGCGCGCCGAGGTGGGCCTGCTTGTCGCTCCGGTTGCCCTCACCGGGCGTCCCCGTGCCTGACGTCAACGTGGTCGGCTCCGGGCCGAACGGCCTCGCCGCCGCCGTCGTGTTCGCCCGTGCCGGCCTGTCGGTGGTGGTCACGGAAATGGCCTCCGCGCCGGGCGGCGGCCTCCGCAGCGGGGAGCTGACCCTTCCCGGATACCGGCACGACATCTGCTCCGCCGTTCACCCGGCCGCGCTCGCCTCACCGTTCTTCCGCGCCTTCGAGCTGACGAACCGGGTTCCCTTCGTCATACCCAAGATCTCTTACGCACACACGCTGGGCGGTACCCGGGCCGCGATAGCGTACCGCGACCTTGACCGCACGTCGGAGAGCCTGGGCGGGGACGGGCCCGCCTGGGCTCGCCTGTTCAGGCCGCTCGTGAACCGGCTGGACGGCATCGTGTCGTTCACGGGGAACCAGCTTCTGCGCTGGCCGGACGACCCCGTCGCCGCGGTGCGGTACGGGCTCGACGTGCTGGGGCTGGGTACGCTGCTCGGCCCGGTGCGGCTGGGTGCGGATGCCGCTGCCCTCTTCGCCGGGGTGGCGGCGCACGCGTCCGGCCGTCAGCCGTCGCTGGCGACCGCCGGGGCCGGCCTGCTCCTCGCCGCGCACGCCCACGCGCGGGGCTGGGGGTACCCGCTCGGCGGATCGCAGGCCATCGCCGACGCCCTCGTCGCCGACCTCACCGCCCACGGTGGCACGCTGCGCCTCGGTACGGAGGTTCACTCGATGCAAGACCTCGAACCCACGCGGGTCACCGTGCTCGACACCTCGCCGACCTTCCTGGCGTCCTTCGCCGGCCGGGCACTGCCGGACGGCTACCGGCGCGCCCTCGAACGCTACCGGTACGGCTGCGGGGTGGCCAAGGTTGATTTCGCCCTGTCCGGTCCCGTCCCCTGGGCGAACCCGGAGATCGCGCTCGCCCCCACCGTGCACCTGGGCGGCAGCCGGGCGGAGGTGGCCACCGCCGAAGCGGCAGTGGCCGAAGGGCGCGTGGCGGAGCATCCGTTCGTGCTGGTGACCCAGCCGAGCGTGCTCGACGACACCCGCGCCCCCGTCGGCCACCAGGTGCTCTGGGCGTACACGCACGTGCCGCGGGGCTCCGACAGCGACATGACGGAGGTGATCGTGCGCCGGATCGAGGAGTTCGCCCCTGGCTTCCGGGACACGATCCTGGCCTCGGCCCCCCTCACCGCGAAGGGGCTGGCTGAGCACAACCCCAACTTCGTCGGCGGCGACATCCTCGGCGGCCGGGTGACGGTGCGCCAGCTCATCACGAGGCCCGTCGTCTCGCGCCGGCCGTGGAAGACCCCGGTGCCGGGCCTGTACCTCTGTTCGGCGTCGACACCGCCGGGGCCCGCGGTGCACGGGATGAACGGCTGGCACGCCGCCACCCTCGCGCTCCGCGACGAGTTCGGCATTGCCGAGCCGCCGTCCCTCGCCCCCGGCACCTAACGCCGACCGGCTGCCTGCCGCTCAGCGCGAAGGGCGCGCACGCCTCGGGGATGCGGGGACGGGGCTAATCGTCCTCGGGGAGGTCCTCGCGCTCGAAGCCGCGCAGCTTGTCGATCTCCCGGCGCTCGCGCTTGGTCGGCCGACCGGCCCCCCGGTCACGCATCGGAACGAGGGCGACCTCCTCGCGCGGTGGGGGAGGCGGCGTCTTATCGACGTAGCACTCGGCAGCCACGGGCGCGCCGACGCGCTTGGAGACGATCCTGGCAACGACGAGAACACGGTCGAAGCCCGCGCTGCGTACCCTGACCTCGTCGCCGATGCGCACGGACTGCGCCGATTTGACCTTGTCGCCGTTGACCCGCACGTGACCGGCGCGGCAGGCGGCCGTGGCCTGGGAGCGGGTCCTGAACATCCGCACCGCCCAGGTCCAGCTGTCGACGCGCGCGGTCGTGAGGGGCTCCATCCCACGACTCTACGCGGGCGGGCTCAGGTTCCCCGGACGGCCACCCACGCGATGAGCAGCATCGTCACCAGGAAGCCGGTGAGGAAGTTGAGCAGCAGAAATCGCCTCCAGCCGCCGTTGGCGGTCTCGGCACGGTCGTCCGACACCGACCGGTACGGCCACGCCGCCGCGAGGTAGGGGAGGGCGAGCACCGCGGCCAGCGGTCCTGGCCACTCGGTGGCCAGCATGAGCAGGCCGGCCAGCGTCCAGCCCCCGATCGCCAGGCGCACGGTGCGGGCGGCTCCGAACCGCGTGGCGATCGACGCGATTGCGGCCTGGCGGTCGGGCTCGACATCCTGCACCGCACCGAAGGCGTGGCTCGCCATGCCCCAGAGGAAGAACGCGGCCAGCAGCGCGAGTAGGGCGAGGTTGAGGGTCGCCCCCGCCACGGCGAGGCCGTACACCGCCGGACTCACAAAGTGCGTGCTCGAGGTGATCGAATCAAGCACCGGCCGTTCCTTGAAGCGCAGCCCCGGTACCGAATACGCGACCACGGCGAAGAGGCTCAGCCCCAGGATGCCCCAGGACACCGGATGCCCCGTGCCGGCAAGCACGACCATCGCCCACAGCAGCGGGGTCGCGACCAGGATGCCGGCGCCGACGACCGTGCGGTGCATCCCAGGGTCGAGCAGTGCCCCCTCCACGCCGCCCTTACGCGGATTGCGGAGGTCGGACTCGTAGTCGAAGACGTCGTTTATGCCGTACATGAGCAGGTTGTAAGGCGCCAGGAAGAACAGGGTGCCGACCACGAGCAGGGTGTCGACCCGACCGGTCGTCACCACGTACGCGGCCGCGAACGGGAAGGCCGTGTTGATCCAGCTGAGCGGCCGTGAGGAGAGTAGGAGCTGGCGGGCCTTCCACCCCGGGGATGTGCGCGCCTCACTCATGTTTGCTGCCCATCAGGGACCAGAGTGACGGAAGCAGTACGGCCGCGGCCACCGGGTAGGCGAAGTCCTCGAGGGGAGCCAGACCCACCCTGAAGCCCAGCAGCAGCGCCGAATCGTATGCGACCAGCCCGACCGCGATCATGACGGTGTCGAAGATGGCCGTCATGACCAGGAGCACGGCCAGGGCGATGCCGACGGCGCCCAGGCGTTCCTTGCCCATCCGCCTCTGGCCGAGGGCGAGCGCCGCGACGGCTCCCGCCGCGACGAGGAACACGGCATCCAGCAGCAGGTACGTCATGACGACCGCCGTCGCGCGAGCAACAGCTGCGCTCCCTGCACGAGGTTCATGGTCAGGTAGCAGAGGAAGACGAGGAAGAAGAGCTCCTCGAGGGGAAGCTCGGGGGCCAGCTGCAGGCCGGTCATCAGCTCCGTGTCCCCGCGGTAGAAGATACCGAAGCCGATGCCGAGCAGGTCAAAGGCGAGGAAGAACGCCAGCCCGAGGCCGAGGACCGCGGCGGCGCGTCCGGGCCGCAGCCAGAAGAACAGGCGGAACCTGCGGTCCAGGAGCACCATGGCGCCCAGAGCCGCGACCAGGACCAAAAGGTATGCGGCGCTCACAGGGGCTCCGGGAGGGCACCGGTCGTGGTGTCAGAGCGGATGCGCTTGAGCAGGATCTCCGCGCTGATCAGGCACATTGGCAGGCCGATTCCGGGGATGGTTGTGCCGCCGGCGTAGTACAGGCCGTCGACCCTGGATGAGGCGTTGGACCCGCGGAGAAAGGCGCTCTGTCGCAGCGTGTGTCCTGGCCCCAGGGCGCCTCCGCGCCAGGAGTTCAGGTCGACGGCGAAGTCGGCGGGCCCCACCGTGCGGCGCACCATGACGCGCTCCGCGAGGTCGGGCACGGCGGCCCACTCGGCCAGCTGGCCGATGGCGGCATCCGCGATGGCTTCGATGGCAGCGTCACCGCCGCGGTCAATGCCACCCCTCCCGAGCGACGGGTCGGCCGGGATCGGTACGAGCAGGAACAGGTTCGTCGTCCCCGGCGGGGCCACTGTTGCGTCGGTCGCGCTGGGCATGCAGGCGTAGAAGGATGCCGGGGCCGGGACGCTGGGGTTCTTGCCGAAGATGCGGCCGAAGTTCTCCGCCCAGTCCCTGGTGAAGAAGAGCGTGTGGTGCGCGAGCTCCGGGAGGTCGCCGCGCACGCCCAGCATCACGAGCACCGCGCCCGGTCCGGAGACACGGCGCCGCCACCAGCGCTCCGGGTAGCTCTGCTGGCCAACCGGCACGAGCTCCGTTTCCGTGTGGTGCAGATCGGCCGCCGAGACGACGACGTCGCCCTCGAGATGCCGGATGGCACCGTCCTGGTCCTGGTAGGTCACGCCGGTGGCCGCGCTCGCCGCGGCCCGGCGACCGTTGCTCCTGCCGCCACCGGTCCCGGTGTCCGTTCGGATGGCGGTCACCCGCGCCCCGGTGAGCACGTGCACGCCCTCCGCCCTGGCGAGCTCGGCGATGCTGTCGATCACGCGGGTGAACCCGCCCTGTGGGTAGAGCACGCCGTCCGCCAGGTCGAGGTAGCTCATGAGGTGGTACATCGACGGCGTGCGGCCGGGGGATGAGCCGAGGAAGACGGCCGGGAAGCCGAGGATCTGGCGCAGGCGCGGGTCGCGGAAGTACCCGGCGGCGAAGCGGTCGAGCGGCTGCAGCAAGAGCCGGGAGAGCCTGCCGAGGCGGCCGATGACCGCCCGCGCGAGGAACGGACGGAACGACGCGAAGCTCGTGTAGAGAAACCGCTGAACCGCCATCCGGTAGGTCTCTTCGGCCGAGTCGAGGTACCGCTCGAGCGCGGCGCCCGCGCCCGGTTCGATGCGCTCGAACGTGCGCACGTTCTCGCCCCGGTCGGCGGAGAGGTCAACGGGCTCGGCCTGCGCCTCGAAGTAGACGCGGTAGCCGGGGTCGAGCCGGATCAGGTCGAGCTGTTCGGCCGAGCTGGTTCCGAGCAGCCGGTAGAAGTGGTCGAAGACCTCCGGCATGAGGTACCAGGACGGGCCGGTGTCGAAGCGGAAACCCTCGGTGTCCCAGCTTCCGGCGCGGCCGCCGAGTTCCCCCCTGGCCTCAAGCAGCGTCACCTCGTGGCCTTCGCGGGCGAGCAGCGCCGCGCTGGCCAGTCCGGCAATGCCGCCCCCGATGACGATCGTGCGAGTGCGCTCCTGCCCGGCCGTCACCGTTTCCACGCCCCGGAGCCGAACGCCGCCGTGACGGCGATCGCGAGCTTCTCGGCATCCGGAACCCGTATCCTGGCCCGCAGCACCTGCCGCGCCGGGGTGGCGCGCAGTCTCACGGAGAGGCGCCAGAAAAGATGGTGCGCGAGGGTGACCGCCCGCCGGCTTCCGACGGGCAACTTAGGCAGCACGCGCTCGGCCGCCGCGAGGTCGGCGTCGATGTCGTCAAGGATGCGGTCCTTTTCGGCATCGGTCATGCCGACCACGTCGGCGCCCGGGAAATAATTGCGGCCGAGGGTGTCGCGGTCGCAGGCGAGGTCGCGGAGGAAGTTGATCTTCTGGAAGGCGGCCCCGAGGCGGCGCGCACCCTCCTCCAGCAGGGCCATGTCGCCCGGGGTCCTGGGCGACTCGTGCAGGAAGCAGCGCAGGCACATCAGCCCGATCACTTCCGCCGACCCGTAGATGTACTCCGCGACGCCCGTTTCGTCGAACGGGGCGGGGTCGAGGTCGCGGCGCATCGACGCGAAGAAGGGCGCCGTGTGCCGGGAATCGATGCCCACTTCGCGGGCGGTGGCGGCAAAGGCGTGCACGACCAGGTTGGTGCTGTAGCCGCGCTCGATCGCCTGCCCGGTTTCGCGCTCAAGGTCGTCGAGAAGGTCGCGCTGCGCGTCGACGCTCAACCCCGCGCCGCTCGCCGCGCCGTCGACGATTTCGTCGGCGATGCGCACGAGGGCGTAGACGGTGCGCACCTGGCTGCGCACGGGCAGGGCGAGCAGGCGGGTGGCCAGCCCGAAGGACGTGGAGTACTGGCCGATCACGGTGGCCGAGCTGGCGCAGGCCGCCGCGTTGTAGTGGTCGATGCCGGACGACTCCGCCCGTTCCCGCCGCATCATCGGAGGCGGCTGACGGAGGCGTCGGCGAGGGCGGTGAGGGCACTGCGCAGGTCGGCCGGGAGGAGGGGGGTGTCGAGTGCTTCGACGGCCTGCGCCGCGTATGCCCGCGCCAGGTTGTCGGCGGCTTGTGGGGCCCCGCAGTCCCGCAGGTGCGCCCGCACGAGTCCCGCCTCGTCCTCGGTCAGGGTCGGCTTGCCGATGTACGGAGCGATTGCCGGCCACGTGGCGGTCGACGCGGCGTGGGCAATGAGGGCGGTCTGCTTGCCTTCCCGCAGGTCGGCGATGACACTCTTGCCGGTCTTCGCGGGGTCGCCGAACACGCCGAGGTTGTCATCGGTCACCTGGAAGGCCACCCCGACCAGGCGGCCGAAACGGCCGAGAACGTCTAGCGCGGCTTCGGGCGCACCGGCGAGCACGGCCCCGGCCTGCAGGGGAGCCTCGAAGGAATAGACGGCGGTCTTCTGCTCAAGCGTCGCGATCACCTCGGCGAGGGGGAGCGCACGCCGGCTGGCGGCATTGGTGACGTCGGAAAGCTCGCCGGCGGCCGACACAAACACGGCGTGATCGAGCAGGTCAAGCAGTCGGTTGCGCCGGCCGGCGTCGACCGGCAGCCTGGCCAGGATCCGGTGGGCCTCGCTGAGCGCAAGGTCCCCGGCGAGGATGCCTGCCGTAACGGCCCAGGCGCTGGCCTGCTGCGGGGCGGCACCGTGAGCCAGGGCGCGATTGGTGAACTCCCCGGCGACATTCGCCACGCCGCGCCTGGCCAGGTCATGGTCGATCACGTCGTCGTGGGCGAGGAAGGCGGTGTGCAGAAGCTCGAAGCTGACGGCGACGGGGGTCACCAGGCCGAGGTCGCGCCCGCCGAAGCCGGCGTATGCGCTGATGACCATCGCCGGCCGTGCCCGTTTGCCTCCCGCGCTGGCCTGTTCGAGGCAGTCCCACAGGGCCACGTAGTGAGGGCCGTAGTCGCTCGCGCGCAGGCGGGCGGCCGCGAAGTACCGCTGGAGTTCCGTGTCGACTCCCGCAATCGCGATATCAGGCATGGAAACGCTCCAGTTCCCGCACCTGCAGCACCAGCCACGGGCTGAACGCCCAGGGCGCGTCGAGCACGGTGCTGCGCACGGCGGAAGGGTCGGCCCACCGGTACTCCATGACCTCGAGGGGATTCGGCTCCGGTTGATCCGAAGTCGTCGCCAGATAGACCGGGCAGAGCTCGTAGCGCGCGGTTCCCGAGCTGTCGGTCGCCCGGTAACGGAAGAGGGGAAGGGCGAGGGAGAGGTCGTCGATGCCGAGGTCGAGTTCGAAGCGCGCCCGCCGGGTGACGGCCGTCATGAGAGGTTCGGCCGGCAGCGGATGGCCGCAGAAGGAGTTCGTCCAAGCGCCGGGCCAGGCCTTCTTCGTGAGTGCCCGCCGGGTCAAGAGCACCTCACCGAGATCGTTGAATACGTAGCAGGAGAAGGCCAGATGGAAGGAGGTATCCGGGCCCCGGACGCTGTCCTTGGCGGCCGTGCCTATCTCCAGGCCGTTCGGGTCGAGCAGGATGACGTGTTCCACGAGTGCTTCTGTAGTCGCCACGACGGTGCTCCCTCTCAGTGAGTCAAGATACACGGAAAAGTACCTAACCTAGTTAGTTATAACTGACGTTAGCATGGAGACATGCCTGATCGAAAAGACCCGGAACCCGGCGCGGGTTCGTTTTGGTATCGAACGGACGACGACGGGGTGGTCCGCGCCATGCGCGTACTGGAGGCCCTGCGGCGCTTTCGAACGGCCGACCGCGACATGCGTCATCGCACCCAGAGCGAAATGGACATGAACGAGACCGATCTTTCGGCCATCCGGCACCTGATCTCCGCCGAGGCCATGGGGACTGCCGTCGGCCCGAAGGACCTGAGCGCGGTGCTGGGAATCTCGACCGCGGCGACGGCGAAGCTGCTCGCCCGACTGGTCGGGTCCGGCCACATTTGCCGGGAGCCACACCCCAGCGACCGCCGGGCGCAGTTGCTCCATGCGACGCCGGGCGCGCACGAGGACGTGCGGGCGACGTTGTCGGCGATGCACGGGCGAATGCTGGACGCCGCGGAGGGCCTCACCGCGGCGCAGCAGAAGACCGTCATTCACTTCCTGCACACGCTCACCGCCGCCGTCTGCGTTCCGGACGGGCCACCTCAATCGATCGGAGCAGCGCCTACGCTGGAACGGTGACTTCTTCCGCCGCCGCGCACGTTCATTCCCTGCTGGCTTCCTACCCCGACTTCCCGCAACCGGGGATCATGTTCCGTGACCTCAACCCGGTCTTCGCCAACGCCCAGGCGTTTCGGACCATCGTCGACGAACTCGTCGAGGCCCACCAGGGCCGGTTCGACGCCGTTGCGGGAATCGAGGCACGCGGATTCCTGCTCGCGGCCGCCGTCGGCTATGCGGCCGATGTGGCCGTGCTCGCCGTGCGCAAGGGCGGCAAGTTGCCGGGGACCGTCCTCACGGAGGAGTACGACCTGGAATACGGTTCCGCCCGCCTGGAACTCGAGGTGGGCCAGCTCCCGAACGGCTCCCGCGTGCTCGTGCTCGACGACGTCCTCGCCACCGGAGGCACCGTCGCGGCCACTTCGCGGCTGATCGAGCGCGCCGGCTACACCCTCGCCGGTGTCGGCGTCGTGGTGGAACTCACGGACCTCGCCGGGCGCAGCAGACTCGGCGACACCCGCCTGCACGCGATCGTCTCGATCTGACCCGTCCAGCGTGCGTGGCGCCGGTGATGCATGCTTAAGAGATGAGCGGCAGTGGCGACACCTGGGTCTACGCCCCCGACGGGCGTAAGTTCTGGGGACGATACGGAGCCGCGGGTCTGCTGGTGCATCACAGCGAGCTCGGCGTGCTGATGCAGCACCGCGCGGCGTGGAGCCACTTCGGTGATTCCTGGGGACTGCCCGGCGGGGCGCGCCACGAACACGAAACCGCGCTGGACGCCGCCATCCGTGAGGCAGAGGAAGAGGCCGGGGTCCCGGCCCACCTGCTGCGCCTTCAGTTCACCTCGGTGCTCGACCTCGGCTTCTGGTCGTACACGACCGTTGTTGTGCACGCGACGCGAAGATTCGACCCGGTGATCAGCGACACGGAGAGCATTGCGCTGCGTTGGGTGGCCATCCCGGAGGTCGACGCACTGCCGTTGCATCCGGGCTTCGCCGAGAGCTGGCCGCTCCTCCGGGCGCGGCTCGAATAGCCGGCTGCAACGCCGGCTATTCGCGCACGACGTCTGCGGGGGACTTGTCCGGCCGCCAGCCTCGCCAGGACGGTTGCCTCAACCGCCCCGACGACGTCCACTCGGCAAACTCGACCTCGCCGACCAGGGTCGGGCGCACCCAGATGGCCCCCCGGGCATCGATCGACGGAACGTCGGAAAAGGCACTCGTCTCCCGGGCGAGCGGGGCCAGCCGCTTCAGCGCGTCGGCCAGGTCGCGTTCGCGGAATCCGGTGCCCACGCGTCCCACATACCGGAGGGAATCGCCGTCGGGGATGCCGAGCAGCAGCGCGCCGATGGTGTCGGCGCGACGACCGTTGCCGGGGCGCCACCCGCCGATGACGACCTCCTGGCTGCGGTGGTGCTTGAGCTTGATCCACGTGGGTGACCGGCGGCCCGCCAGATACTCACCCTCGCGCCCCTTGGCGATCACGCCCTCCAGCCCGAACTCGAGGCTGCTCTGGAAGGCCCCGGCGAAGTCGCCCTCGAACGCGGGCGGCACCTGCACCGTCGCTCCCGCGGCCACCGCCTCCTCGAGCGCCCGGCGGCGCTCGGCGTACGACTTGCCGGTGAGCGGCTCGCCAGCCACCTCGAGCAGGTCGAAGACCATGAAGTGCACGGGCGTGCCGGCCATGGCGGCGCGCACGTCCCGCGGATTACTCAGGCCCATCCGGGTTTGGAGGAGACCAAAATTAGGCCGCCCTCCGGGGTCGATGGCCACGACCTCCCCGTCCAGGACCGCCGAGCCGGTCCCGACCTGGTCGATGAGCCCCGCGACAATCTCGGGGTACGCGACCGTGACGTCGTTGCCGTTCCGGGTGAGGAGCTTGACCCTGCCTTCCGCGCCGGCCGTCGACAGGTAGGCCACCGCCCTGATGCCGTCCCACTTCATTTCGAAAGACCACTCGTCTTCGTCCAGCAGATCCGCGGGTGAGCCGGCGGTCGCGAGCATCGGGGCGTACGCCCGCCGGTCGGCGGCACGGGTCGTCGCCGTCGCGCCCGGTGTCGTGGATCGTCGAGGGGCAGGCTTCATCAGGTGGATGAGCCAAGTTCGTGCGTCCCGGTCGTCTCGCCCGGTGCGGATGAGCGCGATCCGGTGGGATCCGTCCAGTCCGCCGCCCGGCTCGCCATGCAGCGTCGCGATGACCTCGTTGTCACGCCATTTTTCAAGTTCGTAGTGCCCGCGGTCCCAGATCGTTACCTCGCCGGCGCCGTATTCCCCGGCCGGAATGGTCCCTTCGAAGGAGCCGTATTCGAGCGGGTGATCCTCCGTGTGCACCGCCAGATGGTTACCGGCCGGGTCGGTGGGAACGCCCTTCGGCAGGGCCCAGGAGACGAGCACCCCGTCGCGTTCGAGTCGAAGGTCGTAGTGCAGCCTGCGAGCGTGGTGTTCATGGATCACGAACGACTGGCCGTCAGATTCCGCGGCCGGTCCCTCCGGCACCGGCTCAGGGGTCCTGGCCTGGTCGCGTTTGCTCCGGTATTCGGTCAGCCGATCCGGCACGCCCGGCCCCGGCACTGGGCTCCGGTCCCCGGTGAGAAGCGACGCCAGCGGATCCTTGCGACGCGTCATCCGGCTTATCACCTGCTCGAGGTCGAGCTGCTCCAGGTCGGGCGCCTCAAGTTCGCGCCAGGTTCGGGGCACGGCGACCATCGGGCGAAGCATCCCACGTAACGAGTACGGCGCGATCGTCGTCTTCGACGCGCTGTTCTGGCTCCAGTCGACAAGCACCCTGCCCGTGCGGCGCGCGATCTTCATGTCACTGACGATGAGGTCCGGGTGATCGGCCTCGAGTGCCCTGGCCAGCTCGTGCGCCACCTGCGACACCTCATCGGAGGTGTGGCTGAGGTCGAGCGCCGCGTAGACGTGGATGCCCTTGCTCCCGCTGGTGACGGGCATCGGGTCCAGGTCCATGTCGCGCAGGATGGCTCGGGCGAGCCGGGCGACCTCGGCGCATTCCGGGAGGGACACGCCCTGGCCGGGGTCGAGGTCGAGCACGAGCCGGTCGGGATTCATCGGTCGGCCGCCGCGGCCGAACGTCCACTGCGGAACGTGGATTTCGAGCGCGGCCATCTGGGCCAGCCAGGTCAGGGTTGCCAGGTCGTTGACCAGCGGATACTCGGATTCACGCCCGGTGTTTTCGATCCGCCCGCGTTTGATCCACTCGGGCGTGCCGGCGGGGAGGTTCTTCTCGAAGAACATCTTCCCGGGCCCTTCGGCGGTCCCGACCCCGTGAACCCACCTCTTGCGTGTGGCCGGGCGGTTCGCGGCATGCGGGATCAGCAGCTCTGCCACGGCCGCGTAGTAGCCGAGCACATCGGCCTTGGTGGTCCCGGTCTCGGGGTACATCACCTTGTCCAGGTTGGTCAGCGTGATTCGGCGACCACCGACGAGGACGACCTGCTTGGTCTCGGCCATGCCACCAGCATGCCCGTGCGGGTCTGCGACGGCTAGACCGCTCGCGCGACCGGGTGTGTACTGGGTGCATGAGATCGATCTGGAAGGGCGCGATCACCTTCGGGCTGGTCAATGTGCCCGTTAAGGTCTACAGCGCTACGGAAGACCATGACATCGCGCTGCACCAGGTTCATGACACGGACGGCGGGCGCATCAAATATCAGCGCCGCTGCGAGGTGTGCGGCCGCGTCGTCGACTACGCGCACATCGCGAAGGCATTCGACGACGGCGACAAGACCGTGATCCTGACCGACGAGGACATCAAATCCCTGCCGGAGGAACGCAGCCGCGACATCGACGTCGTCGAGTTCGTGCCGTCGGAGCAACTCGACCCAATCATGTTCGAGCGAAGCTACTACCTCGAGCCCGACGGCAAGTCGTCCAAGGCGTACGTGCTGCTGCGGCAAACCCTCGAGGCGACCGACCGCACCGCGATTGTGCACTTCGCGCTCCGGCAGAAGTCGCGTCTGGGTGCGCTGCGGGTGCGGGGCGATGTGCTGCTGCTGCAGTCGCTGCTCTGGGGCGACGAGATCCGGGAGGCGAGTTTCCCGGCCCTCGAGGAGACCGTGTCCATCTCCGACAAGGAACTCGACATGGCCGCATCCCTCGTCGACTCGTTCGCCTCCGACTTCACCCCGCACGAGTTCACCGACGACTACCAGGAGCATTTGAGGGTCCTGATCGAGGCAAAGCTCGCCCAGGGTGACGCCGTCGACACGGCCGCGACGTTCGGTGCGGAGGCCGAGGGCGAAGAGTCCGGCGGTGGAGCAGTGCTCGATCTGATGGATGCGCTCAAGCGCAGCGTCGAACGGAGCCGTGGCACCGGCACGAGGACGGATGCGAGCAAGACCGAGCCCGCCACGCGTGCCGGTGCGGGAAAGTCGTCCGCGTAGCACCACGGGGCTCGGATGCCCGATCGCTAGACTCGGGAACTGTGACAGGGGCAGCGGAACACGAGGTGAGCACGAGGGTGTTCACCATTCCCAACATGCTCAGTTTCCTGCGCCTGCTGCTCGTTCCCGTGTTCCTGATGCTTCTTGTGGCCGGGGAAGACGCGTGGGCGCTCCTCGTTCTCGCGGTCGCGAGCCTGACCGACTTCCTCGACGGCCTCATCGCCCGGCACTGGGGGCTGATCACCCGGCTCGGCCAGCTGCTCGATCCGGCGGCGGATCGGCTGTACATGTTCGCGGCGCTGCTCGGCCTCGCCTGGCAGGACGTGGTGCCGTGGTGGTTTGTCGCGCTCGTGGTCGGTCGGGACGTCTCCATGCTCGTTCTCGGCGTGACGCTCGCCAACTTCGGATTCGGGCCTCTCCCCGTGCACCAGCTGGGCAAGGCCGCAACGTTCTGCCTCTTCTACGCCCTGCCCACGATCATGCTCGGCCAGGCCTTCCCAGAGCTCGCGTGGTGGTCCCAGCCGGTGGGCTGGGCCTTCGCTCTGTGGGGCGTATTGCTGTACTGGTGGGCCGGCATCATCTACGCCGTGGAATCAGTCCGGGTGATTCGGATTCCGCGTGCCGAACAGGCCGCGCGATCCGATACGCTGGAGTCCTAGGAGGTCTACGGTGGGCAATTTCGAAGAACAGAACGAGAACGGTGGCAACGCCGCGTACGAAAACACCGACACGACCTTGACGTTCAACCAGGAGTTCGCTGCCCATCTGGCCTCGATCGATGCGGACGTCTCCGCGGAGGAGCACGAAGCCATCGCGGCGCTGCCCTCCGGCTCGGCCCTTCTCATCGTGCGCCGCGGTCCCAACGCGGGAGCCCGCTTTTTGCTCGACGTGGATGTCACCAGTGTCGGTCGGCACCCCAACGCCGACATCTTCCTCGATGACGTAACCGTGTCCCGCCGTCACGTCGAATTCCTCCGCCACGGTCGGACGTTCGAGGTCAAGGACCTCGGATCCCTCAACGGCACGTACTTCGACGGCACGCGCATCGAATCGGCACGCCTGATCGATGGCTCAGAGGTTCAGGTCGGAAAATTCCGTCTTACGTTCTACGCCTCGCGGCTCGACCTCGCTCATCTGGCGAGCGAATAGTGCCCGCGTCGGCCGCCCGGGCCACGGCCCGGGGGGCAGCGCCGCTGTTGAGCATTGGCCAGGTTCTCGCACGCCTGACGCCCGAATTCAAGGACCTGACGCCCTCGAAGCTCCGATTCCTCGAGGAGCAGGGCCTCGTGTCCCCGGCACGCACCGAATCCGGGTACCGCAAGTTCTGCGCCGGTGACCTCGACCGGCTGCGCCTGATCCTCTCGATGCAGCGCGACTACTACCTGCCGTTGAAGGTCATCCGCAGCTATCTCGACGACCTCGACGCCGGACTGTCGCCGACCCTGCCCGGCGGCGCGGTTCCCGGCCCGACGATGCTCTCGACGATGCGCCGGTTCCGGCGCGAGGAGCTCGTCCGTGAGGCCGCCGCGTCCGCCGCACTCCTGCACGATGCCGTCTCCGCGTCGATCATCCTCCCGGCCGATTACTACGGCGAGGACGCCCTGCACGTTCTGCGCGCCCTGGTCGAGCTGCAGCGCAGCGGCATCGAGCCGCGCCACCTGCGGGGCTTCCGTGGCGCCGCGGAACGCGAACTCGGCCTGATCGAAAGCGCCCTGGTCCCGCTGTCCAGGCGCAAGGACCCGTCGAGCCGAGCCAGGGCCGCCGAAACGGCCGTGGAGATCGCCGGCCAGCTCGAGATCATCCGCAGCAGCCTTATTCGCTCCGCACTGGGCCGTCTCGCGAAGTAGACGTACACTGGGAGGAGCGACTTCCGCGCTCTGGTCCGGCTCATGCGTCGACCTGCTCTTCGACACGCCGCCTCCTTCGGACGGATGGGCCCCCCGGCTCGATAGCGTGGACACAGCGATCCGAAAGGGTCGCAGACAACCCCTCGAGAGGCGATCGAATGAGTGAACTCCATCCCCGTGATGACGCCTCACGCTACGGTCTCGGACTCCTCTTCACCGACGGAATGCCCGAACTCGACGAGAACTCGGGGTATCGCGGTGCCGTCGCAGCCCGTGCCGCCGGGATCACCTACCGCAAGCTCGACTATTGGGCCCGCACCGAACTCGTGGAACCCACCGTTCGCGGTGCTGCCGGGTCGGGGTCGCAGCGGCTGTATGGGTTCCGCGACATCCTCGTCCTCAAGCTCGTCAAGCGTCTCCTTGACACCGGCATCTCTCTCCAGCAGATCCGCACGGCGGTCAACCAGCTCCGCGAATCCGGTGTGAACGATCTGGCCCAGACCACCCTGATGAGCGACGGCGCGAGCGTCTACCTGTGCACCTCGAACGACGAGGTCATCGATCTCGTCAGCCGCGGCCAGGGCGTGTTCGGCATCGCCGTCGGTAAGGTCCTCCGCGAGGTCGAGACCAGCCTGGTCGAGCTTGACACCCAGGCGGTCGACCCGGCCGACGAACTCGCCCAGCGTCGCAGCACCCGCAAGATCTCCTAGCACCACGCGTCTGCTCGCACCTCGCAGGTCGCCTCGCAGGTCGAGCCGGTCGAGCCGGTCGAGACCCGCCGACACGCCCGGTCCGGCGCCACAACGACGTGCGGCGTAACAGAAGGCCTACGTTGCGGGCAGCTCGGCGTACTCGCCGATGCGTGCCGTGCGCAGCACGCGCTCGAGCAGCTGGTCGAAGTACCCGGCCATCTCCTGCGCGCTTTCGCCCGGCCAGATGTGTAGCGGCTTCGCCGCGCCCTGCGCCTGCTGCAGCGAGGTGCGCTCCGGCAGCTGGGGGCTCAGCACGAGCGGGCCGAACATGTCGCGCAGCTCCTTGATCCGGAACTGGTGCTCCATCGACGCCGTGCGCGCGCGGTTGACGATGATTCCCAGCGGCTGGAGGCGTGGGCTCAGTCCGCGCCGGATCTCCTCGATCGCGCGCAGGGCGCGGTCGGCCGCGGCGACCGAGAACAGGCCGGGCTCCGTGACGACACCGACGCGGTCGGAGGCCGCCCATGCGGTGCGGGTCAGTGCGTTCAGCGAGGGGGCGCAGTCGATGAGGACGAGGTCGTAGTCGGCCTCCACATTCGCGAGCGCCTCCTCGAGCTTCCAGATGTCGCGGATGCTCGGGTGCGGTCCGTCGAAGTTGATCGCGGAGGGGCTGCCGATGAGGACGTCGATCGTGCCGTGGCGTTCCTTCGTCCACCCGGAGGGGGCGATCGCCGATCGGACGATCTTCTCCTTGGGCGACGTGAGGACGTCGGCGATGTTGAGGTGCCCG
>JBDTAA010000087.1:0-8906 GCA_039924805.1 Cryobacterium sp. | reverse complement strand
CCAGGCCTCGCCGGACCCCACAGTGGCAGGAGCGTTTCCGAACCCGGCGAACCTGACGCTGGACAACTACACGGCCATTAACAGCAGGATCGACCTCCTGCAGGGACTCATCAACTCCGGGATCTTCTCCGGGGGTGTCATCCTCGGAACCGTCGTCTTCGGCGTGCTCGTGGGATACGCCCTGGCCCAGCTCCAGTGGCGCGGCCGAGGAGTCACCTTCGCGCTCGCGCTCCTCGTGCAGGTCGTTCCGTTCCAGCTGCTGATGATCCCGTTGTACGTGCTCATCGCCCGTGACTACGGCCTGGCGGACAACTACGTCGGGATGATCCTCCCGTTCGCGATCAATTCGACCGCGGTGATCGTGTTCCGTCAGTACTTCCTCCAGCTGCCGAAGGAACTCTTCGACGCGGCCCGCATCGACGGCGCCGGCGAGCTCAAGCTGCTCTGGAGCATCGCCCTGCCGCTCGTTCGCCCGGCCCTGCTGACCGTGGTGCTGCTCACCTTCATCGGCCCGTGGAATGAATTCCTCTGGCCGTTCCTCGTGACCAAGGACGCGGCCCTGCAGCCCCTCGCGGTGTCACTGGCGAACTACCTCAGCAACGTTGCCTCCTCGGCGGCGAATCCCTTCGGCGCGATCCTCGCCGGCGCCTGCGTTCTCGCGGCACCGGCCGTGCTCATCTTCATCGTGTTCCAACGTCACTTCGTCTCCACCAATATCGGCTCCGGCGTGAAAGGTTAACAATGCCAACGACCACAGATTCCACCACCACAGAGGCAACGACGACGGACTTCCCGTACACCCTGACCCGGATGGGCGTCATCATGACGCCCGAGGAGGGAAACGCCCTGGAGGCAGAGGGCGTGCTCAACCCGGCCACCGGCCGCACCGCGGACGGAACCCTCTACCTGCTTCCTCGCCTCGTCGCCGCCGGCAACGTGTCCCGCGTCGGACTGGCGAAGGTGATCATCACGGATGGCGTCCCCACCGGCGTGGAGCGCGAGGGCGTCGTGCTCGAACCCGACCGCGGCTGGGAGCGCGGCGCGAACAACGCCGGCGTCGAAGACCCCAGGGTCACGTACATCGACCGTTTGGGCATGCACGTGATGACCTATGTCGCGTACGGCCCGCTGGGCCCGCGCACCGCGATCGCCGTCTCGACGGACCTGCGCGATTGGCGCCGGCTCGGCCCCGCGCTGTTCGCCTTCGATGACAAGCTCGACATGGACCTGAACCTGTTTCACAACAAGGACACGGTCTTCTTCCCCGAGCCGGTCACCTCACCGGACGGAGTCGAGTGCTTCGCGGTGTTGCACCGCCCGATGTGGGACATCGGCGAGACCAAGCCCGGCGAGGGCGTCCGCGTTCCGGCCGGCGTCACCGACACGCGCCAGAGCATCTGGATCAGTTACGCGCCCGTCGCCGATGTGCTGGCCGACCTGACGCTGCTCACCTATTGGAAGGGCCACCGCTTCCTCGCCGGGCCCGAATTCGCCTTCGAGGAACTCAAGATCGGCGGCGGTCCGGCGCCCCTCCGCGTGTCGGAGGGCTGGCTGCTCATGCACCACGGCGTGACCGGCACCATCGACGGCGCGTTCTCGCAGCAGCAGAAGGTCAACTACTCGGCCGGCGCCATGATCCTCGACGCCGACGACCCGACCACGGTCATCCGACGCACCTCCGAGCCGCTGCTCAAGGCCGAGACCCCCGACGAGATCAGCGGCATCGTTCCGAACGTCGTCTTCCCGACGGCGATCGAGGAGATCGACGGCCACCACTACGTCTTCTACGGCATGGCCGACTCGAAGATCGGCGTCGCCCGGCTCGACCGCCGCGCGGAGTAGGCGGGGGCACGCACGCCACCAAGCTTTCCGCAAGCCCCGCGGTGCATCATCGGCACAACACCGATGAGAGGTGGGCGGAGCGATGCCTGTGGAACACCCGAGTGATGCCACTCGGAGCAGGTGGGAACACGGTCCCCTGCGGTGGACAACCTCCCGGCGGCAGTTCGTGCTTTTCGCGGGAGGCGGCGTCGCCGCTGTCGCCGTCGGCGCCTCCGGCCTGGCCGTCGCTGGGAGGACACCCGGCGCCGTTTCCGCGACGACCAGCCCGTTCTGGACGGTACGGATTCTCCGCGCCGGCCGCGGAGCCCGTCTGCGGCCCGACGGGCTCCCCGCGTTCCACGCGGCGCCCGGCCCCGGTGTTTTCGCCGGCCCCGCCGAGCCGGCCCGCGTCCGCACGGCGGTCGCCCAGGGCGACGACCATGCCGGCCACGGCTCCACCGACCATTCCGGCGCTGCGATCGCGAACAACCAGCCCGTCAACCGCACCTGGGGCGACGTCATCGTGCTCGAGGTCGAGGCCTTCAACGCGACCGCGGCCGCCCTGCCCTTCTCGCCCGGCCAACTCAGGCTCAGGCTGGCGGACGGCCCATCCATCACACCCCAGGACGCCAGTCGCGGACCCGGAGAAATCGCCGCGGGGGCCGTCGAAATGTTCTGGGTCAGCTATCTGGCACCGTCGGGCGCTGCGAACCCCTCCGCGGAATTCGCGGACACCATCCACGACTCGATGCTCGCCGTGCGTGTTCCCGAGCTTGTCGCGGCGCGAGAAGCCTCATGACCGCCCTCGACGTCTACATCAACGAAGGCTTCCTGCCGATGGTCGACGGCGCCCTCGTCTACCACCGGGGCTTCGGGTCTCGTCCGACCGGCGCGGCCGACCCATCCCCCAGCCTCACCCTCAGCCCCCACGTCTTCACGGCGGACGGCGCCCTGGTGCGGAGCCGCACCCACCCGCTGGGCGCCGTCGCCCCTCCCGAGGGTCGACCGGCCCCGATGTTCACCGATCCCGCCCACCCTGGTGAGTACCTGGTCCGCCGGAAGTACTGGGCGAGCTACTTCCCGGAGCGCACCCTGATAGCGGAATCCGGCAGTGTCATCAGCCTCCGGATCCACAACAACCTCGCGCAGGAACACGAACTGATGTTCGTGGGCACCGCCCAGGACGGCGGCCACCGCGGCACGGGCAAGATTCGTCCCGGCGGATCGGCGGTCCTGGAATGCGAGGCGCCGGCGCCGGGCACCTACATCTTCTGCGACCCGGGCAGCCGGCCCGACAACCCGGCTAAGGATCCCGTCGAGCGCACGCTCGGCCTGGCCGGGGCCCTCCTCGTCACCAACACGGCAGACCCCTGGGTTCACGTCCCCGGTGGCACGGAGTTCGAGCGGCAGTGGCTGTGGATCCTGCACGACGTGGACCCGGCGTGGGCACGGATCGCCTCCCGCGGCGAGCGAGTCAACCCGGCACAGACGCCGGCGTATCCGCGCTACTTCACCCTCAACGGACGGAGCGGTTTCCAGTCGCTGGGCATCTCCACGGACGAGGCCGCCAACCAGGTCCGCCACGAGGAGTCGCTCATGTCCGGTTCGCCCCGGCACGTCGACGTGCGCAACTTCAGCCAGGGCGTCACCGCCGGGGCGGGACGCACGGGGCAGCTGATGAGATTCGTCAACACGGGGATCGTGCACCACCAGCTGCACTTCCACGGAAACCACGTGTGGGCCCTCGGGCGAAACGGCACACAATTCCCACGCTCGGGCGGTTTCGTGGACTCTGCCGGGCATGTGATCCTCCAGCAGTGGGAGGACGTGGTGGAGATGCATCCACTGGACCGGAAGGATTCCGTGCTCCCGGTCTGGCGCCCGCCGGATTCCATCGACCCGGTCTGGGCGGCCCGTACGGTCGACTGGCATTACCCCATGCACTGCCACGCCGAACCGTCCCAGGTCGCGGCCGGCGGCATGTATCCCGGCGGCCTCGTGGGCGACTGGATGGTCGCGGCTCCCAGCCGGGTTCCACCGCCTCCGGCCGCGGAAGGACAGACCCCATGAGCGAGTCGGCGCACCACCTGTACCGCAGCCAGGTGGACTTCAGTTCCAACCAGCCGCACGAGGGCACCCCCGTGACGGAGTTCCTCCAGCCGGCGGACAAGACCTACGACCTGGATTTCTTCAACCGCAAGATGACCTTCGACGATGGCGCCAGGCACGAAATGTGGGCCTTCGAAACGCCGACGTCCGGTCGCATCTTCCCCTCTCCCCTGATCCGAATCACGGAGGGAGAGCTGCTGCACGCCATCGTTCGATCGAGCAAGCGAGTGCACACAATCCACTGGCACGGCCTGGAGCCCGACCCGCGAAACGACGGCGTCGGCCACACCTCCTTCGAGGTGACGGGCAGCTACACCTACCAGTGGAGTGCGGAGCGCGGACTCCCCGGCGACCCCAACGTCGGGTCGGCGGGCACCTACTTCTACCACTGCCACGTGAACACCCCACTGCACGTGCAAATGGGCATGTTCGGACCGGTTATCGTGGATCCCGTCGCGCACCCGGCGTTCCCCGTGCAGCGCGGAATCACCCGCCGCTCGTTCGTGGACGGCCCGGAATACGACGTCGCCACCGAGACGCTCCTGGCGGCGTTCGCCGTCGACCCCCGCTGGCATCAGCTCGGGCACGCCGCCGGGCTCTCCGGCGAGGACGTCGGCCTCGATCGGTTCGAGCCCCGCCACTTCTATCTCCTCGGCGGCGAACTGGCCACGGGGCCACGGCGCGAGGGTCCCTGGCAGCTCAGTTCCATCCGCGCGAACGCCCCAGGCGGTCCCCGCAAGCCAACATTGCTGCGGCTGGTGAACGCGACCTACTTCCCGGTGACGATGCGCTTCACGGACCCGAGCGGCCAACCGGTCCCGATGGCCGAGTTGGTCGCCCACGACGGGCGTGCGTTCCGGGACACCTCGAACCCCACTGGCGCGTCGCCGCCGGTCTGCGACACACCGAACCGGCTCCTGACCAACGTGATCGACTTCGGCGCCGCCGAGCGCTTCGACGTGCTGCTGCGCCCGCCGGCGCCGGGCACCTACAAACTCACCATCACCCTGGAGAACTGGGTCACCGAAGCAGTCCTCGCCACCCGGATCATCCCGGTGACGGTGACCTAGCCCGTAGTCGAGACTGGGGCTCTGAGTCAGGGCCGTTGTCTAACAGGTCCTGAGTACGGCGGTCATGGCCGCCCGGTCCGCCGGAGTGACCCCGAGCTCATACGCGACGAATACCGGGACCAGCTTCGTGACGTACCAGCATTGCAGCGCCGTGTCGGCGGGCAGGTCGTCCCACACGACACGCTGTCCGGCATCGTGCCGGTCTGACACAACCGGATACACGCCCGGCAGCGAATCCGCCTTCGAGCCGTTCTCCGAGCCCTTGACCGCCAGCAGGTGGTCGATCTGCACGTCGGCCGAGGTGCCGGCGCCGTGCACGAAGCCGATGGTCTCGCCTGTGTACGGGTCCGAGAGCGTGCCGGCGTCGGCTAGCAATGCAGGCCGGAGCATGTGAGGCTTGGGACGTGTCCCTTCCCGCCCCGCTTCCGGACCTGCGAGACGCCCCGTTGCTGGAGCGGCCGTGGGTCACGATCGTATGGGACGACCCGGTGAACCTCATGTCGTACGTGTCGTATGTCTTTCGCAGCTACTTCGGCATATCCGCAGAGAAGGCCGACCGGCTGATGCTGCAGGTGCACAACACCGGCCGCGCCGTGGTGGCCACCGGCAACCGCGAAGAAATGGAACGCCACGTGGAGGCCATGCACGACTACGGCCTCTGGGCCACCCTCGCAAAGGCCGACGAGTGATGCGGTTCGCCCGCGACGCGTCCGGCGCCGTGTCTGCGCTCCTCTTCCCCGCCGAGGTCGACCTGCTGCGCGTCACCGTGTCCCAGCTGCTCGAGCTGCTCGGCGCCGCGGGAAGCCACGCGCTCGGCGCATCCGCCGACCCGGCCGTTCGACGTCTGCTGCCGGACGCCTACCCGGGCGACGCTGAGGCCGCCGCGGAGTTCCGGCGGTTCACCGCCGACGGCCTCATCGACCGGAAGGAGCTGAATGCCCGGGCCGTGCTCGCGTCGCTGGGCGACGAGCCGGCGGACGATTCCGACGACGAGCGGAACGACGATGACCCGCCGGTGACGATCGTTCTCGACGATGCGGCCGTGCAGTCCTGGCTGCGCACGCTGACCGATCTGCGCCTCACGCTCGCCGAACGGCTCGAGATCACCGCAGATGGCGTGCAGCACCTCGACGCGGAGGAGGCGCCGTTCCTGGCCAGCGTGTACGACTGGCTCGGGATGGTGCAGGAGTCGCTCGTCTACGCCATCGACGTCTAAGACGTCGGAGTCTGAGCCGGCGGAGTCTGAGCCTTCGTCTGCAGGCGGTGCTCACCGGCGTAGATCACCATCGAGGCCCCGCGAACGAACCCGACGAGGCTCATCCCCACCTCTGCGGCGAAGTCCGCCGCCAGCGAGGAGGGCGCCGAAACGGCCGCCAGCACCGGGATGCCGGCCATCATGGCCTTCTGGGCCAGCTCGAAGCTTGCCCGGCTCGACACCATCAGCACCGTTCCCCGCAGCGGCAGGCGGTCCTCCTTGAGCGCCCAGCCAATGACCTTGTCGACCGCATTATGGCGTCCGACGTCCTCCCGAGCCACCAGCATTTCCCCGGTCGCCCCGTCGAACAGGGCCGCGCCGTGCAGCCCGCCCGTCTTCTCGAACACCGCCTGAGCCGCACGCAGCTTCTGCGGGAAGCTGATGAGGAGGGCGGGGTCGACGCACGCTGTGTCGTCACCGATGTCCCAGGCCGATTTCGTGCGCACCGCGTCGATGCTCGCCTTGCCGCACAGCCCGCAGGAGCTCGTCGTCAGGAACGACCGTTCCACGCTGGGGTCTGGCGCGGCGACTCCGGGCGCGAGGGTGACATCCAGCACGTTGTACGTGTTCACGCCCTCGTCGGTGGCCCCGGCGCAATAGCGGGCCGTGGCGAAGTGCTCACTGCGGGTGATGACGCCCTCGGACACCAGGAAGCCGGCGACGAGATCGACATCGTTGCCCGGTGAGCGCATCGTCACCGCGAGCGACCGGCCGTTCACGCGCATCTCGAGCGGCTCCTCTACCGCGAGCATGTCTTCCCTCAGCGCGCGTGAGGCGGCGTCCGTCTCGACCGTCACACGGATGATCTTGCGCCGAGCGGTGACCCTGCTCACGCCTGCTCACCCGCCAGCGCCTCATCCACTAATGGCTCATCCGCCAATGTAGGACATCTCGATCTTCTTCTTTCCGCTCGCGCGCAGCTCGGTGGTCTTCGCGCTCCGCAGGTCGGAGTAGCGGTCGGTGCGCTCGCGCCAGATGGTGGCCATGACGTCGGCGAGTGCTTCGTCCGTGCAACCGGCCCGCATCAGGGCCCGCAGGTCGTGGCCCTCGGTCGCGAACAGGCAGGTGAAAAGCTTGCCGTCGGTCGAGACTCGCGCGCGGGAGCACGACCGGCAGAACGACTGGGTGACGCTCGAGATCACCCCGAGCTCACCGCTCCCGTCGGCGTAGCGCCACCGCGCGGAGGTCTCGCCGTCGTAGTTGGGCGCGATCGCCTCGAGCGGGAATTCGGCGTCGATGCGGGCGATCACCTCGGCGGACGGGACGACCTCGTCCATCTTCCAGCCGTTGCTGGAGCCGACATCCATGAATTCGATGAACCGGAGGATGTAGGGGGAACCCTTGAAATGGCGTGCCATCGAGACGATGTCCTGGTCGTTCTGGCCTCGCTTGACCACCATGTTGATCTTGATCGGGCCGAGGCCGACGGCGTGGGCCGCGTCGATGCCGTCGAGGACCTTCAGGACGGGGAACTTCACGTCGTTCATTGCCTGGAAGGTGACATCGTCGAGCGAGTCGAGCGATACCGTCACCCGGTCGAGGCCGGCGTCCTTGAGCGCCTGCGCCCTCGACGCGAGCGCCGAGCCGTTCGTGGTCAGTGCAATGTCGATGGCCCGGCCGTCCGGCGTGCGAAGCTCGGCGAGCATTCCCACAAGCTCGTCGAGCCCCTTGCGGAGCAGAGGTTCTCCACCGGTGAGGCGGATCTTCTCCACCCCGTGCTCCACGGAGATCCTGGCGAGCCGGGTGATCTCTTCGAAGCTGAGCAGTTCGTCACGATCCATGAAGGCGAAGTCCCTGCCGAAAACCTCCTTCGGCATGCAATAAACGCAGCGGAAATTGCACCGGTCGGTCACCGAGATGCGGAGGTCGCGCAGCCGCCTGCCGCGGGTGTCCGCCACCGTGTCGCCCGACACGGCTCCGGAAAATTCGACGCTGGTCATATCTCGAGACTAATACATCCACCTCCCCGCCATCTGGGCGCGCGTGCGCCCAATACGTCGGTATGAGTGGGCCCATAACGACCGATTGGGCGCACGCGTTGGGGCTTTCGCTGGCAAGTGTCGGCGGGGTGGCATACACTCTCAGTATCGAACATATGTTCGAGTTCATCGAAAGGGGTCTGACCATGCCACAGATCATTGACGCCCGTGTCGACGTTGAGCTCTCCGTCGACGGCGATCCGCGCGCCTTCGTGTGGAACCGGTTCGAACATACCGTCATCGGGCAACCGCAGGCGGTCTTCACCCGCACCCGGTGGTGGGAAAACGACGGGGTCCCCAACCGCATCGACAACGAACTGTGGCGCCTGCATGCGTCACGCGGAGGCGAGGAGCAGCACCGATACGACCTGCGGCACGACGTCGACGGATCGTGGGTGCTGGCCCTGGACTGGGGATGACCTTCCCCCACCTCCGCGTGGCCAGCGCCTACTCCACCCACTACGGCGTGACACTGCCGGAGGCCCTCGCGGAGCAGGCCGCGGCGCAGGGGGCAGGATTCCTCGCCCTCACCGATCGTGACGGCCTCTACGGCGCCGTGAAACACGTGCGCGCCTGCGTCGCCGCCGGCATCCACGCGGGGCTCGGCGCCGACCTGGCCGTGCACGACGACGAACATCTGCCCCTCGGTCGTGTCGTCGTGCTCGCACACGG
>JBDTAA010000086.1:0-11615 GCA_039924805.1 Cryobacterium sp. | reverse complement strand
CGATAATCCGGTCGTCGTACACAATCAGAAGCCCGACGAGCAGGGCGCTTACGGCGATGAGGGCAAGGATCAGACCGAACGGCAGCGCCACCGGCCCAAGCTGCACGACACTCTGGTGGGCGACCGTGCCGAGCGTGCCGAAGACGGCGCCGACGACGAGCGCCGCAACGCTGGCGACGACTCGAGCGAGGGGGGTCGGTGGAATGTCGGCTGGGCGAGGCGGCTCAGGGCGAAGATAGGTTTCGGTTCCCGTCACGGCGAGCAGCGAGCCGTCGGGCAGGGCGACGGCGTTGTCAACGATCGTCCACCGGTCCGGGTAGGCGGCAAGGGCAGAAAGCTTGTTCTCGATCTCGTCGCTCACGTCAATGGCAGTCAGACGCTGGCCGGCGGATTGCGCCACGCGGCGGGCCAGGTAGACGGGCACTGCCATCGACTCGGCGATCCGCGTCGCAGAGCCCAGCAGAGCCTCGTCGACGGAGCCGATCACCGCGGCCGTCGCGCGCGCCTCGGCGAGGGCCTCGCCGAGCCAGCTCTCCCGGTCGCGTGGAGCCATCGCGGCGAACAGCACCACGACCGTGGCACCGTCCGCGCGGAGCCTGGCTATTGTGCCGCCGGTGAGCAGCGCTTCGTCTCCCGGCAGGTCGTGCAGGAAGACGACTCGCTCTTCGGGGCCGGACATGACCATCGGGGTGCTCCGCAGTGTTGGTGGACGTGAATTGTCTGGATGACGGCGATTGCGACGCCGCTCGGGCCCCTGCAAGCCTAACCGGCGCTACGCCGGCGAGACCGTGTAGAGCACTCCGCCCGACGTGTTGACGACGACAACCGTGTAGCTGTCGTCCTTCATTGCGACCACGCTGGCGTCGCCGGCCGAGAGCGTCGTGTCGCCGACGAATCCGGCGTCTTCGAGCGTCTTCCTGGCGTCTTCGAGCGGGTCCATCGCGTCGGACTTCACCGTCACGACCCAGCCGTCCTTGTTGTCGCCGGAACCGCGGGCGCCGAAGAGGAGTTCTCCGTCGATCACGACGACCTCCTTCGGCCAGCCCGTCGGCAGCTTTCCGCCGAGGCTGACGTCTCCGCCGCTCGCGCCCTGGACCGCGCCGTTGACGGCGCCCTCCACCGAGCAGCCGGCGAGCAGCGGGACGCCTGCGGCTGCGATCACGAGGGCGAGTGTAATGCTCAGCGTCTTCGTGGGTGTCAGCGTCTTCGTGGTTGTCGTGGTCTTCATGGTTCTGCCTTCCTTCAAAAAAAACGCGAACCCACGGTCGGGCAGGCTAAATCAACGAACGATCTAGCCCGCGCAACCGCGGGTTCGCGGATGGGACGAATGGTCTAGCTGGCGTCCTGCTTCTTCAGGCGTGAGGTCTGGCGCTGGCGGGCGGAAGCGGCGAGCTCCACCTTGCGGATCCGCACCATGGCGGGCGTGACCTCGACGCACTCGTCTTCGCGGGCGAACTCGAGGCATTCCTCGAGCGTGAGCTGCTTGGACGGGGTCATCGACTCGAACGTGTCGGAGGTGGACTGACGCATGTTGGTCAGCTTCTTCTCCTTGGTGATGTTCACGTCCATGTCGTCGGCGCGCGAGTTCTCGCCAATGACCATGCCCTCGTAAACCTCTTCGGTCGGGTTGACGAAGAATGACATCCGCTCCTGCAGTGCGATGATCGCGAACGGGGTGACCACGCCGGACCGGTCGGCAACGATGGAGCCGTTGCTGCGAGTGACGATGTTGCCGGCCCACTCCTCGTAGCCGTGGAAGATCGCGTTGGCGATTCCGGTGCCGCGGGTGTCGGTGAGGAACTGCGTGCGGAAGCCGATCAGGCCGCGCGACGGAACGATGAATTCCATGCGGACCCAGCCGGTGCCGTGGTTGGCCATGTTGTCCATGCGGCCCTTGCGCGCGGCAAGGAGCTGCGTGATCGCGCCGAGGTATTCCTCGGGCGAGTCGATGGTGAGGTGCTCGTACGGCTCATGGATCTTGCCGTTGACGCGCTTCACGACTACCTGCGGCTTGCCGACGGTGAGCTCGAAGCCCTCGCGGCGCATCTGCTCGACGAGGATGGCGAGGGCGAGTTCTCCTCGGCCCTGCACCTCCCACGCGTCGGGGCGGCCAATGTCGACGACCTTGAGCGAGACGTTACCGACGAGCTCGCGGTCCAGACGGTCCTTGACCATGCGGGCCGTGAGCTTGTGGCCCTTGACCTTGCCCATGAGGGGCGAGGTGTTGGTTCCGATGGTCATCGAGATGGCCGGCTGGTCGACCGTGATGGTCGGCAACGGACGAACATCGTCCGGATCGGCCAGGGTCTCCCCGATGGTGATGTCGGCGAAACCGGCGACGGCGACGATGTCGCCGGGGCCGGCACTCTCGGTCGGGTAGCGGTCGAGGGCCTTGGTGATCAGCAGCTCGGTGACTTTGACGTTTGCAACGGTGCCGTCGGACTTGACCCAGGCAACCGTCTGGCCCTTCTTGATCGTGCCGTTGAAGATACGAAGCAGGGCGAGGCGGCCGAGGAACGGGCTGGCGTCGAGGTTGGTGACGTGCGCCTGCAGCGGGTGCTCGTCGTCGTACTCGGGTGCCGGGATGTGCTTGAGGATCGCCGCGAACAGGGGTTCGAGGTCGTCGTTGTCGGGCAGCTGGCCGTTTTCGGGCTTGTTGCTGCTCGCCGCGCCATTACGACCGGACGCGTAGACGACGGGAACGTCGAGGATCGCGTCGAGGTCGAGGTCGGGCACGTCGTCGGCCATGTCGCTGGCCAGACCGATCAACAGGTCCTGGCTCTCGGCAACGACCTCGTCGATGCGAGCGTCGGGGCGGTCGGTCTTGTTGACCAGCAGAATGACGGGCAGGTGAGCCTCGAGCGCCTTACGCAGCACAAAGCGGGTCTGCGGCAGCGGGCCCTCGCTCGCGTCGACGAGCAGAACGACACCGTCAACCATCGACAATCCGCGCTCCACCTCGCCACCGAAGTCGGCGTGGCCCGGTGTGTCGACGACGTTGATCTTCACGCCGCTGTAGCGAATCGTCGTGTTCTTGGCGAGGATCGTGATGCCCTTTTCGCGCTCAAGCTCGTTCGAGTCCATTGCGCGTTCATCCACGTGGGAGTGGTCAGCGAAGGAGTTCGTCTGCTTGAGCATCGCGTCGACCAGCGTTGTCTTGCCGTGGTCAACGTGGGCAACGATTGCAACGTTCCGGAGGTTATTGCGCGTGGCAATCGCCATAAGTTTCTAGTCCTTGTTTTGTCGTTTCGCAATCTGGCGAGCCTCGCGGCGAGCTCGTTGCTCGGCGGGGTCAGGCACAGGCACGGCGCTGATTAAGCGCTGGGTGTAGGGGTCTTTGGGGGCACGCAGAATCTGATCGCTAGTCCCCTGTTCGACTAGTTTACCCTTATGCATCACCGCAATGCGGTGCGAGAGTGCATCGACGACCGCCAGGTCGTGGCTGATGAACAGGCATGCGAAGCCCAAACTGCCCTGCAGCTCCTGCAAAAGCTCGAGGAATCGGGCCTGGACCGACACGTCCAGCGCGCTCGTGGGCTCGTCGGCGATGAGCAGATCGGGGTGCAGGGCGAGCGCCCTGGCGATGCCCACGCGCTGCTTCTGGCCGCCGGAAAGCTCGTGCGGGAATCGGTTGCGATAGCTCGTGGGCAGTTCGACCTGCTCGAGCAGGGTCTGCACCCGCTGGTCCAGCTCCTGGCCCCTGGCCTCGCCGGACAGGTAGAGCGGCTCACCGATCGATTCACCGATCGGCATGCGCGGGTTGAGAGAGGACGCCGGGTCCTGGAAGACGATGCCGGCCTTACGACGTAACGGCCGCAGGTCACGCATGCTTGCCCTGGAAATGTCGATGCCGCAGGAGATGAGCGTGCCGTCACTGATCGGCAGCAGCCCGACGGCGGCGCGGCCGAGGGTGGTCTTGCCCGAGCCTGACTCCCCCACCAGGCCGACGATCTCACCCGGGAAAACCTGGAAGGTGATGGCGTCCGCCGCACGGAAAGCCGGAATCCGGCCGCGCTTGGGGTATTCGATCGCGACGCCCTGAAAGTCGAGAACCGGCTTCGCGCCAGCCGCGCGGTAGGCCTGCGGACGCTCGGCGGTGTCGAGCGTCTGGCCGAGGTGCGGTACGGCGGCGAGGAGCTGCTTCGTGTACGGATGCTGGGGCCGGTTGAAGATGTCGTCGATGACGCCGGACTCGACCGTCAGGCCGTCCTTCATGACCATCACCCGGTCAGCGAGGTCGGCGACCACGCCCATGTCGTGGGTGATCAGGATGATGGCACTGTCTAGGCGCTTGTGCAGGTTGCGGAGCAGGTCGAGGATCTCGGCCTGCACGGTCACGTCGAGCGCGGTGGTCGGCTCGTCGGCGATGAGCAGCACCGGGTCGCAGCAGATCGACTGGGCGATCATCGCCCGCTGCCGCTGTCCGCCGGACAACTGGTGCGGGTACTTATTGAACGACTCCGAGGGGTTGGGCATCTCAACCATGGTGAGCAGCTCGATCGCCCGGTCCTTGGCCTGGGCCGGCGAGAGGTCGAAATGCGCGCGCAAGGCCTCGGTGATCTGGAAACCGACCGTGTACACCGGATTCAGGGCCGTCATGGGCTCCTGGAAGATCGTGGCGATCGAGTTGCCCCGCACCTTGCGCAGCTCCGCCTCTGGGATGCCCCTCAGCTGCTGGCCGAGGAGGGTGATCGAGCCGGAGACCCTGGCATTGGAGGGCAGCAGGCCGAGCAGGGCCATGGTTCCGGTGCTCTTGCCCGAGCCGGACTCCCCGACGATGGCGAGAACCTCCCCCCGCCGAACCTCATAGTTCATGCCGATGGCGGCCGGATACAACTCCCCCTCCACCCAAAAATCGACGTCGAGGTCCTTCACCTCGAGCACGATCTCGGGAAGGGACCCAAAAACGACGTCGTCGCCCTCGAGCACGATCTCGGAAAGGGTGTCGAGAACGATGTCGTCGCTCGCTCCGACGGTCGCTGCATCAGTCATTGCTTGCCATCCTGTCTGGGTGAAGCCGGCTATCTGCGAAACTTGTGTCGTGCTGACAGAGTCGTTCCATTACCGCCCGCTGTTCGGGCGAATCCTCGCCGCGGTAATTGTCGTGCTCTGCGCGGTCGGGTTGACGGGTCTGGCCGTCGCCGGCGACTGGCCCAACCTCGTGCGCACGGCCTGGCCCCTGGCCTTCTTCAGCGCACTCGCCATCGCCCTGTTCTGGCGTCCGGGGATTCGGATCGAGGCTCACTCCGTCACCGTGGTCAACGTGCTGCGCACGATTGAGGTGCCGTGGCCCGCAATCCTGCGCATCGACACCCGGTTCAGCCTGACGCTGTTCACGGAGGCCATGAAGATCCCGGTCTGGGCCGCCCCGAGCCCCGGTATTCGCGGCGCCGTGGCCATCGAGCGCACCGACCTTCGTAACCTGAGCGAGTCCGCCTACGGGCCGGGCAACAGCGTGCGCCCCGGCGACTCGGTGAGCACCGCCTCCGGACAGGTCGCCTTCGTGCTGCGCCGGCAGTGGGAAGACCTGCGCGACGCCGGTCACCTCGACAGCGGAGTCGTCGAAGACGGCTCGCTCACGGTCACGGTGCACTGGGCCACCATCGCCGTACTCGGCGTGCTGTTCGCTGGCACCGTGCTCAGCATCGCCCTGTAGCAGCACAGCCTGAAGTTCCACGATTGCCGCTAGCCTGCGGCGCGCTCGCGTGCCCGGACGGCGGCCCTGGCAAGCGCTCGCGGCGACGGCATCTTCTTCTGGCGAGGGTCGAACGCATCGCGCAGACCGTCGCCGATGAAGTTGACACTGAGCGCAATGACGATGATGAACAGGCCGGGCCACCAGAACAACCACGGCCTTGTCGCGAACGCCGACTGGTTCTCGGCGACGATCAGACCGAGGGACGTGTCGGGAGACTTGACGCCGAAGCCGAGGAAGCTGAGCGCCGTCTCGCCGAGGATTGCCCCCGCCATCAGCAACGTCGCACTGACAATGATCACGCCGACCGCATTGGGCAGGATGTGCTTGAAGATGATCCGTGTGTCGCTCGCCCCGGAGACCCGGGCAGCATCAACGAACTCGCGTTCACGGAGCGAAAGAAATTCGCCGCGCACGAGTCGTGCCAGGCCCATCCAGGCGAACAACCCCAACATCAATCCGAGGATTGCGGCGCCGAGATTTCCGGTGGCGCGACCGATGACCGCACCGATCACGATGAATGGGATCGTGATGATCACGTCGGTGAATCGCATCAGCAGCGAGTCGGTCCAGCCGCGGTAGAACCCGGCCAGGGCACCCACCACGACGCCCGCCACGGTGCCGACGGAACCGACGAGCACCATGATCATGATCGACTGCTGGGCGCCTCGCATGACGAGCGCGAAGATGTCGTGGCCGACGACGTCCTGCCCGAACGGATGAGGCCCGATGCCGAAGCCCGGCCCCGGAATCAGATTCAGCGTCGGAATTCCGCGGTTCACCAGCGGTGGCGTCTCCCGCCAGTGCCAGGGCCACCACCCCTGGGTCGTGAGACCCCAGACGTGCAGCCCCACGGAACTGTAGGCGAGCAGGATGACGAAGGCCAGAACGACGATGGAGATGACCGCTCCGTGGTGGCGGAAAAACCGTTTGCGAACGATCTGTCCCTGACTGAGACCGATGGTTTCGCGCTGTTCGATTGAGGTCTCGTCCGGGCCCCCGTCGTTCGCTGGATCCTTGACGGCAAGGTTGATGTCGACCATTAGGACACCCTGATTCTCGGGTCTAGGGACGCGTACAAGAGGTCCGCGACGAGGTTGAAGATAACGATGAGCAGCCCCGTAACGACGAAGAACGCCATCACCGGGTTGGGGTCAACGGCGACAAGCCCCTTCTGGAAGAGCTGGCCCATGCCGCTCCAGCCGAATACGAACTCCGTGATCACGGCGCCGCCGATCAGCGCTCCGATGTCAAGGGCAATGATGGTGGCGATGGGGATGAGCGCGTTCCGGAGCGCGTGGCGAACGACCACGGTGCGCTGCGTCAGCCCCTTGGACCGCGCGGTGCGGATGTAGTCCTGATTCATCACCTCGAGCATGCTCGACCGCGTGTAACGCGTGAGTCCGGCGAACGAGATCAGGATGATCGCGAGCGTGGGCAGCAACAGGTGGGTGAACGTGTCCAGCCCCTGCACCCAGAAGTTCCCGCCGAGGTTCGGAGTCGCGGAACCGAAGGTAGCGATCGGGCGGCCGTTGATCCGGGTCGAATTGACGTAGTCGTTCCAGTAGAGCAAGTGCCCGTCCAGCGCGATGACGGCGCTCACGATCACGGCCACGATGGCCGAGGTCCGCGCCGACTGCCAGCGGTCCCTCCCGCCGAGGAAGTACCCGATTGCCCCGCCGACCACGACGGTGAGTGCCGCGAGGGCGAGGAAGAGCGGCATGGTCATGTAACGGAAGATGTACCAGGTCATCGGGTAGTAGAGCGCAATTCCCACGGCCGCGGTGGCCAGGGCGCCGCGGAGGGCGTGCTTGTTCTTGAGCCCGACCGAGATGGCCGTGACGCCGAGGGCGGCGGCGAGGGCGGTGAGGACGAGCCCGACGATTCCGACGCTGGGGGTGCTGAACCAGTCGGTGAGGTTGAAGTACACCAGCAGCGCGCCCGTGGAGACGGTCGCGACGGCCAGGGTGGTCAGCCGTTTTCGATTGGTCCCGCCGAGGACCGACATCCACACCAGCCCGGACAGGATCGAGAGGACGACCAACACCGCGGCACCGATATTCGGGTCCGCGAGCCAGTCGTTGAATCCGATGGCGATGTATTGCTTGAGCAGCACGGCGACCCAGAAAATCGGCAGGGAGAAGAAGAGGAAGGAGGCGAACGTGATGGCGTAGTCGTAGCCGCTGTACTGGCGCAGGGCCGTCGTGATGCCGACCGCCAGGCCGACGATGATCGCGATCAGCTGGGCAGAGGTGACCAACTGCAGTGTTGATCCCATCGCCTGCTGCAGCAGCACCGCCACCGGCAGGCCTTGCACATTGACGCCGAAGTCACACTGGCCGACGAAACACTGGGCTATGCCGCCGAGCCAGATGAAATACCGAAAGAAGGGGGGAACGTCGAGGTTAAGCCTTTTGGTGAGCGACTCCATCAGCTGGAGCTTGTTCGGCGCGTTGCTTTCCCTGAGCTCCTTGAGCGGATCGCCGGAGTAGGCGACGAGGAGGTACATCAGGAACGTCGCGGCGAGGAGAACGAAAACTGCGGCGATCAGGCGCCTGGTTACGAATGAGGCCATGAGCGGTGGCGACCAGCCAATCTGTGAGGATCTGGTGATGGGCGCCGGAACCTTTCGGTCCCGGCGCCCAATGCATTTCAGTGGAGCAGGAGCTCAAGCCCTACTTCGTTGCTTTGACCTTCCAGTCCCAGATGTTCCAGAAGATGGTCGGCGACAGGATCGAGGGGGAAACGCCCTCGATCTTGTTGTTGTACGCCGTGACTCCGGGGAACTGGAAGAGGGTGACGCCGTAGTGGGCGTCCCAGATCAGCTTGTCGAGCTCAATCTGAAGCTCGATCTGCTTCTTCGGGTCGAATTCACCGTTCAGTGACTTGACGACCTTGTCAATCGCCGCGTCCGAGAAGAACGTGAGGTTGTTGATGCCGCCGGTCTCGAACGTCGGGCCGGAACTCGTGACGCCGAGGCTGGTGGACTGCCAGCCGAAGAGCGCGGCGTCGTACTTGCCGGGGGTGCCGAGCAGGCCGCCCCAGTTCTCGTTGCCACAGTCTTCAACTTCGAATCCGGCCAGCGCAGCGGACGTCTGGATCAACTGGAATTCGTTGATCCGGCGCGGGTTGGTCGAGGAATACAGCAGGCAGACCTTGGGATTGGTCACGCCGGCCTCCGTGAGGAGCGCCTTCGCGCCCTCAACGTCGACCGTTGCGTAGGCTGCCGAACCGTTGTTCTTGACCGACTCGGCGTAGCCTTCGGCGCCCGGGACGAGGATCTGCGAGTCACGCAGCGTTGCGTCCTCGCCGACGATCGGCTTGATCAGCTTGTCAAGGATCTCCTGGCGCGGGATGACCTTCATGAAGGCCTCGCGAACCTTCGGGTCGTTGAACGTGCCGTTCTTCGACTTGTCGACCTGGAGGTCGACGTGCTCGTAGGTGCCTTCAGCGCCCTTGATGACCGAGACATCCTTGAGACCGTCGAGGGCCGTCGTGATGTCTGCGGTTGCCTGGGGGGAAATGACGTCGACGTCGCCGTTCTGGAGCGCCTGGACGGCGGCCAGCGGGTCGCCGATGAAGCGGATGGTGACCTCTTCGATCGTGGGCTTGTGCGCACCGGTGTAGTCCGGGTTTGCCTTCAGCGTGATGAACTGGTCCGCCTTGAACGAGGAGATCGTGTACGGGCCGGTGCTGAGGTAAAGCTCGGGGTCCTTGGGCAGCTCGGTGAAGTTGAAGCCCGAGTTCCAGAAGCTGGAGACCTTCGCCATCGACTTGGCGTCGTTGTCCTGAATCGCCTTGATCAGGGCATCCTTGGCCTTCGTGTTGTCCGTCTCGCCGAGGGCGTTCTTCGCGACAACGTGGGCCGGCATGGCGCTCGGGAAGGCGAGCTCCCAGTCGACGTACGGCGACGAGTATTTCATCGTGATCGAGCGGCCGTCGTCGCCGATCGTGGGCACGTCGTGCACGAGGCCGAGGCCGGAGTCGGGGGTGGCACCGGAGTCGAAGTAAACGACATCCTTCGGGAAGGCGTCGGTGAACTCACCCGTATCCGGGTCGGTGAACTCTGCCGGGTCGAAGTCGGGGGTGTCCAGCGAGCGCGAGTTCGCGGCCCAGCTGAGCAGCATGTCGGCCGCGTCGACCTTCGTGCCGTCAGACCACTTCACGCCATCCTTGATGGTGTACTTGACGGTCAGCGGGTCTTCGGAGACGAGTTCGTACGTGCCGAACTCTTCGTTCTTGACGAGCTTGGGCTCGTTGTCGTACAGGTTGAACCAGTCATTGGTCATGTAAATGATGTTGGCGTTCGCCGTCGCGTTACCGAACGACGTGTTGCCGTTGTACGAGTAGAACGGCTGATTCCACGCGACGTTGACCGACGTTCCCTTGTCGAGTCCGGATTCGGCCGTGGGGGCCGAGCAGCCGGACAAGACGAGAGCGACGGCGCCGACGGCAGCAACTGCTGCCCCGATGCGTCTGATTCTCATTGTTCCTCCTGTGCAATGTGTGCAGGCAACAGGGACTCCGTTCGGGCCTCGTCGCCGTGCTGGTTATGACTGACCCTAGGGATGGTTCCCGCCATGCACCACGCGACACGATAAAACGTTACACATTGGTAACCATTGGGCGGGAAGTCCACGTTTGCTGCACGAAAATTGCGTCGAGGAGAGTACATTGTGGCCAGAACGGCCGTCGCGACCAGGGTCCGGGCCAAACTCCGCCGCCAACGGAAACGACGGAGATCCCGGGCCGCCCGCTCCAGTGAGCGCTTCAGCCTCCCTTTCGGGCGGAATCTCCGTCGTTTTCGAGGAACGGATGGGCCGGTGTTAGCGGCCGAACTCGAAGTTGCCGCCGGGGATGGCGGCCAGGAGCTCCTGCGTGTACTGCTCGCGGGGATTGTCGAACACCTCGTCCGTGGTGGCGGCCTCGACGATCTGACCCTTCTTCATGACGCAGACGTTGTCGGCGACGAGCCGCACGACCGCGAGGTCGTGCGTGATGAAGAGGTAGGTCAGGCCCAGTTCGTCCTGCAGCTCGGTGAGCAGCTCCAGGATCTGGCCCTGCACGAGCACGTCGAGGGCCGAGACGGCCTCGTCGAGCACGAGAATATCCGGCTTGAGCGCCAGCGCCCTCGCCACGGCGATCCGCTGGCGCTGACCACCGGAGAGCTCGCTTGGATAGCGGAAACGCGTCGACGACGGCAGCGACACCTGGTCGAGGAGTTCCAGGACGCGTGCCTGCCGCTCCTTGGCCGTGCCGACCCGGTGCGCGAGCAGCGGTTCGGCGATGGTGTTGCCCACGTTGTACTGCGGGTCGAGCGAGCCATACGGGTCCTGGAAGACGGGCTGAACACGGCGACGGAACTTCAGCAGCTCGGCTCCCTTGAGTCCCGCGACATCCTGGCCGTCGACCTCGATCTTGCCGCTGGTGATGCTCTCCAGCTGCAGGATGAGTTTGGCCACCGTCGACTTGCCGGAGCCGGATTCCCCCACGATTGCGGTGGTGGTGCCCTTCTTCACCCCGAAGGAGACATCGTTCACGGCGAGTAGCTCGTCGCTGCGGAAACCGCCCTTGCGGATCTTGTACATCTTGCTGATGCCCTGCACGGAGATCAGGTCCTGGCTCGACGTCGCGCTCCGCTTCGACGCCCGTTCGATCAGGCCCGTATCGAGCGACCCCGGCGAATAGATGTCGGCGGCCTCCGCTTCGGGGTGCTTCTTCGACTGGATGCGCTGCGATGCGAGGCTTGGCGCGGCTGCCACGAGGCGCTGCGTGTACGGGTGCTGCGGGTTGGAGAGGATCTCCTGCGACGGACCCGATTCGACGATCTTGCCCTTGTACATCACCACGAGCTTTTCGGCGCGTTCGGCGGCAAGGCCCAGGTCGTGGGTGATGAACAGAACGGCGGTGCCGCTCGCGC
>JBDTAA010000085.1:0-7220 GCA_039924805.1 Cryobacterium sp. | reverse complement strand
GCGGCGCCCGGACGCCCGGACGCCGCCGCCACACTCATCCATCCACGACAAGGCCACCCGAAGGGCCGAGCACATGATGATGCATTTCCGAAATCGACGCGGTGACCGCGGCGCAGCCGCCGTGGAGTTCGCGCTCGTCCTCCCCGTTCTGATACTTCTCCTGCTGGGACTCGTCGAGTTCAGCCGGGTGTACAACATCCAGATTTCCCTCTCCAACGCGGCCCGCGAGGGCGCGAGGACCATGGCTATCCACAACAGCCAGCCCACCGCCAGGACGGCGGCCATTGCCGCGGCTCCCTCGATTAATCCGGCGGTTTCCGCCGGCCAGATCGCTGTCAGCCCCACGACGTGCACGCCGGGCGCCACCGTGGCCGTCACCATCAGCTACCCCGTCTCTCTCCTGACGGGCTTCTTTGGCGCCACGCTTCCCCTCAAGGGCAAAGGAGTCATGCAATGCGGTGGATAAATCGTCGGTTTCGTTCCGAGCGCGGTGCAACAGCGGTGCTCGTCGGCATTCTGCTCGTGCCCCTGTTTGGCTTCGTGGCCATCGCCATCGATGTCGGCGCGCTCTACGTGGAGCGTGCGCAGTTGCAGAACGGTGCGGATGCCGCGGCTCTGGCCATCGCCCAGGATTGTGCCCGCGTCGGCGTCTGTACGAACCCGTCGGGCCTGGCCAAGACGTACACGGACGCCAACGCGAACGACGGGGCGGCGAATGTCCTGACCCCGGCGATCAACCTGACCGCCAAGACCGTGACGGTGACCGACTCGACGCGCACCGCCGACGGAGGGAGTGCCATCCAGCACTTCTTCGCCCCGTTCATTGGAATCGACTCGACGACCGTGGGCGCTTCGGCCACGGCGGAGTGGGGCGGCCCCGGTTCGGGGCCGGTGCTGGCGCTGGCGCTCTCCTGGTGCGAATTTCAGGAGTCCGGCGGAGCCTCGGGCCAACACGTGACGATTCGCACCGACACGAACAAGACGTGCAAGCGCGCCCCCTCAACCGAGGTCATCCCCGGCGGATTCGGCTGGCTCGACAACACGACCGCCCCCTGCACGGCGACCGTCAACCTGAGCCTGCACCTCAACGCGGCCGGCGAACTGTGGGTTGAGAGTGACGCGGGCGGTGACGTGCCGAGCGACTGCAAGCCGAAGCTGTCGAGCCTGAAGGGTCAGAAGCTTCTCGTGCCCATCTACGACCTCGTTCGCGGCACGGGCACGAACGCGGAATACCGCATCTTCGCCTTTGCCGGCTTCACCATCACGGGCTGGAGGTTCCCTTCCACGGCCGTCATCGACCCCCTCGCCCCGCTCTGCCCGCCCAGCCCTCCGGCCGACCCCAAGGACTGCAAGAGCGGCAACAACTGGCGTGGTATCCAGGGCTACTTCACCGAGTGGGTCTCCATCGACAGCGCCTTCGGGTTGGGCGGCCCCCAGCTCAACGCGACCCAAGTCCGCCTCATCAAGTAGGGAATGATCATGAAAACTCGACTCATCGGAGCACTTCTCGCCATCGTTCTCGCAGCCGGCGGCGCCGTCGTGCTCATCGGCTACGTTCGAACCGCAGACGCCAGGGCCGCCGACGGGGCCGAGTTCGTTGCCGCCTACATCGTCAAGGCGGAAATCCCCGGCGGCACCCCTGCAGAGCAGATCGAGAAATACATCACCGTCAAGGACATCCCCGCCCTCGCGGCCGTTCCCGGCCGGGTGACCGCGCTCTCCGAGCTCGCGGGCCAGGTGTCCGAGGTGGCCCTGAAGCCGGGTGAGCAGCTCATCACCTCCCGGTGGGTCGACCCCGCAGAGCTCGCCGGACGCGGTGACGTCCCGCTGCCGGCCGGCATGCAGGCCGTGACCCTGGCGCTGCCCGTCGAACGCGCTGTCGGCGGAACGATCAGGGCTGGCGACAGGGTAGGCGTCGTTGTCACGGCCACCGTGAAGATCGGCTCAGCGGCCGAGGAACCCACGACGAAGCAGGCCTTCCACAAGATGCTCGTACTCAGCGTTCAGGAAGGGACCGTCTACACGCCCAAGACGGAAGGGTCCGACGCTCCGGCTGAACCCGTGAGCGCGCTCATGGTCACCTTCGCCGGTTTGACGGCCGACGTTGAGAAGCTCGTCTGGGGCCAGGAGAACGGCAGCGTCTGGCTGACCCTGGAGCCCAAGGAAGCCACTGAGACGGGGTCTCGTGCCGCCACAGCCCACATCGTGTTCGAATGAGCAGGGTCCTGTTGGTCAGTCGCAGCCGCGAGTATGAAGCACGGCTGCAGAACCTCCTTGGCCGTGAATTGGCGATTGCGATGGGTGCCTTCCTCACCTTCGGCACGGAGATCGTGCTCGAGCAGATCGACGAGGATAACCGCCCGGAAATCGCCTTCCTCGGACCGTACCTCAGCTTTCAGGAGGCCCGCGAGTTGGCGGCCGGCCTGCAGGAGCGATTCCCGGGCATCGGGCTCGTCCTGGTGCACGAACACCAGGCGGTGATCGAGGACTGGGTGTCCGAGATGAGCCTCGACGCGGTGCTCAGCCCGACGGCAAACGACGACGCCGTGATGGATGCACTGGGCACGCTCCACGCATGGCTTGTTGTGACCGGTCAGGCTCCGCAAGAATCCGCGCCGCTGGAGCGTGCCGTGTCCGAGCCGGTCGAAGACAGAGAAGAAGAAGAAGAAGAAGAAGAAGAAGAAGAAGAAGAAGAAGAAGAAGACGGAGAAGAATTCGTCCCCGATACCGATGCTCCTCCCGAAGCCGTTGTGAGCGAGCTGGCCACGCCGAGTGCCCCAGATCTCGCGGGCCGGCCGCAGGTGATTGCGGTGGTCTCGCCCAAGGGCGGCCAGGGGAAGACGACGGTCGCGGCCAACCTCGCGATCGGACTCGCGACGCTCAACCCGATGTCGGTCGTGCTCGTGGACGCGGATATGCAGTTCGGCGACGTCGCCACGGTGCTGGCTCTTGAGCCGACGCACACGCTGCCCGAGATGGTCAATGACCTTGCGCCTCGCGACTCCATGGTGCTGAAGACATTCCTCACGCCCCACCCGAGCGGCTTCTACGTCGTGTGCGGCGCGGAGTCCCCCGGCGACGGCGACCGTGTCACGGGCGACCAGCTCGGCCACCTCGTGGAGCAGCTGACCGAAGTTTTCCGTTTCGTCATCGTCGATACCTCGCCCGGTCTCGGCGAACACGCCCTCGCCGTGCTCGAGCAGGCAACGGATGCCGTGGTTTTGTGCAGCATGGCGGTGCCCAGCGTTCGTGGGCTTCGCAAGGAGCTTGCTGTGCTCGCGAGCATCGGAATCATGCCGGCCGCACGCCACGTCGTGCTCAACTTCGCCGACCGGATGAGCGGTCTGTCCAAGCAGGACGTCGAGGCAACACTCGGCGTTCCCGTTGACATCGTCGTCCCCCGCTCGGATGCCGTGCAGCTGTCGACCAACCGGGGGGTCCCTCTTCTGCAGGACGGGTCGCGGGATCCCGCCGCGAAAGCTCTCTCCCGGCTCGTCGGCCGATTCGACCACAAGGCCAGCGCCAAGCGTGGCTCTATCTACCGAAGGAAGGTTGTCGCATGAGACTGACCGAACGACTGGATGCGGCGAAAGACCCTGCCCGACACCTGCTCACCAAGCCCGCCAAGGCACGCGCCAACGACAAAGTGATCCGCTCCGCGGCGGAGATCGTGGCCGACGCGTCCCCCGCGGCCGTATCGCCCGCGCCTCCCGTCGCGCCTCCCGTCGCACCGCCCGTCCCCAAGCTGCGTGATGCTCTCGCCGAGCTCAAGGAACGCGCGGCCCAGGAGCTGTTCGAGCGCATCGGAACGCGCATGAACGACTCGAGCCTCACGGAGGAGAAGCTCCACGCCTTTGCCCGCGCGGAACTGCTGCAGATCGTCACCGAGGAGAAGGTCCCGCTCACCTCCGAGGAGCGCAAGCGCCTAATCAAGGAGATCGACGCCGACGTGCTCGGCTTCGGACCGCTCGAACCACTCCTGGACGACCCGACCATCACCGAAATCATGGTGAACGGGCACGACCAGATCTTCGTGGAGCGCTCCGGACGTCTGGTGGCGAGCGATTCGAGCTTCACCAGCGAGGCGCAACTCCGCCGGGTCATCGAGCGCATCGTCTCGAAGGTAGGTCGCCGCATCGACGAGTCCTCACCCCTTGTCGACGCCCGCCTGGCCGATGGCTCCCGCGTCAACGCGATCATCCCGCCGCTCTCCGTGAACGGTTCGGCGCTCACCATCCGAAAATTCGCTCGAGATCCGTTCAAGGTCGACGACCTGATCGAGTTCGGCACGCTGAATTCGGAGATGGCCGAGCTGCTGCAGGCCTGCGTGAATGCGCGTCTGAACATCATCGTCTCCGGCGGCACGGGAACCGGCAAGACCACGCTGCTGAACGTTCTGTCCGCCTACATCCCGTCGGACGAGAGAATCGTCACCATCGAGGATGCGGTCGAGCTTCAGCTGCAGCAGGATCACGTGGTGCGCCTGGAGTCGAGGTCGGCGAACATCGAGGGCAAAGGAGAGATCACGATCCGAGACCTCGTGCGCAACTCACTTCGTATGCGCCCCGACCGCATCATCATCGGTGAGTGTCGTGGCGGCGAGACCCTCGACATGCTGCAGGCCATGAACACCTGGCACGAGGGTTCGCTCTCGACGGTGCACTCCAATTCACCGCGCGACGCGATCGCCCGCCTCGAGACACTCGTGCTGATGGCCGGAATGGACCTGCCGCTGCGGGCGATCCGCGAACAGATCGCTTCGGGCATCGACGTCATCGTCCAGATCACCCGCCTTAAGGACGGTACCCGCAGGGTGACCCACATCACAGAGGTGCAGGGCATGGAGGGCGACATTGTCACGCTCCAGGACGCCTTCGCCTTCGATTACGGCGCCGGTGTCGACGCCGACGGACGATTCCTCGGGAACGCGACGGCGACGGGAGTGCGCCCGCGCTTCGCGGATCGCTTCCGTGACATGGGGATCCTGCTGTCTCCGGACATCTTCCAGGCCGACCTCACGACGCGGTCAGCACGATGACCGGCCTGACGCTGTACGCCGGCATCGCACTCGGCCTGATCGCGTTGCTCGTGCTCGTCTTCCTGGTGATCGCGCCCCCGCCTCCCCGCGTGCCGATCGAGCGGCGCCGCGCACCCGGAGCCGTTCAGGTCACGAACCTGACCCGGGTCACGAACCTGACCGTCGGGGCAATCGAACGCGCGATCGGTAAGAAGCGCAACACCCTCTTCGGCGCCGCCGAGCTCGAACTGGCAAACGTTCGGATGCAACCGCCGTCGTTCGTCCTGATGGTGGTCTGCGCGACCGCCGTTCTTGGGTCCATCGGCCTCCTGGTCGCCAGCGGTACCAGTGTGGCGATACCGCTGATGGCGACCTTCGCGGCGCTAGGCCCCATCGGAGCCAAGATCGTGCTGGTGCTGCGCACCGCACGTCGTCGCGCCAGCTTCGCCGATCAGCTCGATGACTCGCTGACGCTCCTCGCCGGGGGGCTTCGCGCCGGGCACAGCCTCCTGCGCGCGCTCGATGCGGTGTCGACCGAGGCAGAATCCCCCTCGGGTGAAGAGTTTGCCCGGGTCGTGAACGAGACCCGAATCGGTCGCGACCTGGGTGATGCCCTCGAGAACACCGCCGTGCGCATGCGAAGCGAGGACTTCCGCTGGGTCGCGCAGGCCATCGCGATCAACCGCGAAGTAGGCGGCAACCTCTCCGACGTGTTCGACCAGGTGGGGCACACCATCCGCGAGCGGAACCAGATCCGGCGGCAGGTCAAGGCGCTGAGCGCCGAGGGAAAACTGTCGGCCTGGGTTCTCCTGGCGCTGCCCGTGGGCGTCTTCGCGTTCCTTATCCTCACACAGCCGGCGTACTTCTCGGGTTTCTTCAGCAGCATTTGGGGGTTTGTCGCCCTCGGCGTGGCCGCTGTCCTCATGATCGTCGGATCGCTGTGGATGATGGCCGCCGTCAAGGTGAAGTTCTAAGGAGTCCTGATGCCCTCACTCATCGCCATACTCGCCGCGGTCGCCGTCGCCGTCGGATTCGGATCCCTGATCGGGATCCTCGTCGGAGGGCGCAGCCATCAGACTGCCGCGGTCGCCGAGGTCGCTTCCCCCTCCCCACGGGGCGGAGCCCGACCTTCTTCCCGGAGGGGACTCGCCGAGATCGCTCCCAGGGGCTACGTTGGCATGCTCGAGCGCCAGTTGGTGCTGGCCGGTCGCCCCCTGGGCTGGACCGTCGACAAGATCCTGATCGTGAAGCCCCTGCTCCTCGCCGCGAGTATCGGTCTGTCCGCGTTATGGATCAGCGGCGACCCCGGCACACCACGGATCCTGCTGGGGACCTTCGTCGTTCTGCTCAGTTTCTTCGTCCCTGACCTGCTCATCTACAGCCGCGCGCAGGAGCGGCAGGAGAAGATCCAGTTGGCGCTACCGGACACACTCGACCAGATGACCATCTCCGTGGAGGCGGGCCTCGGCTTTGAGGCGGCGATGGCCAAGGCCGGCACGAACGGACAGGGTCCCCTTGCCGAAGAGCTCATCCGCACGCTCCAGGACATGAGCATGGGGCGCTCGCGCAAGGACGCCTACCAGGCGTTCTCCGACCGCACGTCCTCGCCCGATCTTCGCCGATTCACCCGCTCGGTGATCCAGGCCGACGTCTACGGGATCGCGATCGCGAACGTGCTGCACGTCATCGCCGGGGAGATGCGCCTGAAGCGCCGCCAGCGGGCAGAAGAGAAGGCCATGAAGGTGCCGATCAAGGTGCTCTTCCCCCTGATTTTCTGCATCCTTCCGGTGCTGTTCATCGTGCTGATGACTCCCGCAGCCCTGAGCATCGCGAAGATCTTCTTGCAGTAACGCGCTCTCGGCTCGGGTAGGCCTAGAGGATCGCTGTCATGGCGTTCCAGCCCGAGCCGAGGCTGACGCGGGAGCCCAGGCTCGTGCCGGTGCCGCGCTTGACGCGTGCGGCCAGACCGGAGCCCGTGCCCCGGTACAGCCGGAGGTTCCCTCCCTGACCCCTGGCAACCAGGTCGGCGCGGCCGTCACCGACAAAGTTCTTCCCCGTCGAGGACTTGGCTGGTGGGGAGCCGCCGGGGAGCCGGCGGTCGAGTAGCGGGCGAAGTTCTGGGTCAGCGCCGTTCGGACTGCTGGATGGACCAGGCCGCGTTCACAAGCCCGACGTGGCTGAACGCCTGAGGAAAATTGCCGAG
>JBDTAA010000084.1:0-6527 GCA_039924805.1 Cryobacterium sp. | reverse complement strand
GCCGGGGCCGGCTCGACTGCTGCCGGTGCCGGAGGGGCGGCTGCCGGTGCCTCTTCCGCAGGGGCCTCGGCGGAGGGGACCGCGGCCTCGGGTGCGGCGGCCTCGGGTGCGGCGGCCTCGGGCTCCGCTGCTCCCGATCCGTCACCAATGGTGACCAGCGGGGTGCCGACCTCCACGGTTTCGTCTTCCTGGACCAGGATCGCTTCGATCACGCCGGCAATGGGGGACGGGATCTCCGTGTCCACCTTGTCGGTTGATACCTCGAGTAGGGGCTCGTCGACTTCTACGCGGTCTCCCACGTTCTTGAGCCAGCGGGTAACCGTGCCCTCTGTGACACTCTCACCGAGTGCCGGGAGGTTGACGGATTCGCTCATGCGCATGTCTCCTTCAAAACCATTTGTGTGTAGTTAACGTACTAAGTGTCTGGTGTTAGCCGTGCAGGGGCTTCCCGGCGAGGGCCAGGAAGGCCTCTCCGAGAGCCTCGTTCTGAGTGGGGTGCGCGTGCAGGAGCGGGGCGATGTCCTCCGGGTAGGCCTCCCAGTTCACGATCAACTGGCCCTCCCCGATGAGCTCGCCGACGCGTGCGCCGATCATGTGCACTCCGACGACGGGCCCGTCTTTAACGCGCACGACCTTGATCGAACCGGCCGTGCCGAGAATCGAGCTCTTGCCGTTGCCGGCGAGGTTGTACTCGTAGCTGGAGACCTGGTCCGCGCCGAACTTCTCGGCCGCCTTCGCCTCCGAGTAGCCGACGGATGCGACCTCGGGGTCGCAGTAGGTGACCTTGGGGATGTTGATGTCCTCGACGATGATCGGGTTCAGGCCCGCGATCTCCTCGGCGACGAAGATGCCCTGCTGGAAGCCGCGGTGGGCGAGCTGCAGGCCCGGGACGATGTCGCCGACGGCGAAGACGCCCGGGATGTTCGTCGCGAGGCGCTCGTTCGTGATGACGAAGCCGCGGTCCATGGTGACGCCGACCTCTTCGAAGCCGAGGCCGGCCGTGGACGGGCCACGGCCGACGGCGACGAGGAGGATCTCGGCCTCGATGGTGTCGCCGTTTTCAAGGGTGACGACGACGCCGTTCTCATCCTGGGTGACGCTCTGGAAGCGGATGCCCAGCTTGTAGCCGATCCCGCGCTTGCGGAACGCCCGCTCCAGGGACTTCGAGATCGACTCTTCCTCGTTGGGGACCAGGTGCGGCAGCGCCTCGATGATCGTGACGTCGGCGCCGAAGGACTTCCAGACGCTCGCGAACTCGACGCCGATGACGCCGCCGCCGAGCACCGCAACCTTCTTGGGTACGTAGTCGAGGGCGAGGGCCTGCTCGCTGGTGATGACGCGGCCGCCGATGTCGAGGCCCGGCAGTGAGCGGGAGTACGAGCCGGTGGCGAGGATGACGTTGGTGCCGACGATGGTGTCCTCGCCGACCTGCACGGTCGTGGGGGAGACCAGGCGGCCTTCGCCGGCGATGACCGTGATGCCCTTCGACTTGATCAGGCCCTGGAGACCCTTGAACTTGCTGGCGACCACGCCCTCGCGGAACGCGGTGACCGCGGCAATGTCGATGCCGTCGAAGCTGGTGGTGACGCCGTACTTGGCGCCCTCACGGCTCACATCGGCAACCTCTGCGGAGTGCAGCAGCGCCTTCGTGGGAATACAACCGAGGTGGAGACAGGTCCCCCCGAGCTTGTCCTTCTCGATCAGGCCGACGGTGAGACCAAGCTGAACCGCACGCAATGCCGCCGCGTATCCACCGCTACCTCCACCGAGAACCACAAGGTCAAACTTCTGCTCCGACACCCAGTTACTCCCTCGTACATCACAAACTCACGTGCGCTCCGCCCGGCCGATTGTTGACAGGCCGGGGCAGAAGCGTAGACGGCAAGGTTTTCTTGCCGTCTACGACTGTACTACGGGCGTGAAAAGTCCTCTGCCAGCCGGATCAGCGCCCTGACGGATACACCGGTCGGACCCGCTCCGGTGAACCCCCAAGCGGACGCGTTCTCCGACGGTCCGGCGATGTCGAGGTGAGCCCAGGGGATGCTTGGGGCGTTCGGCTCGGTGCCCGTCTTCCCGACGAACTCGCGCAGGAACACGCCGGCCAGCATCATTCCACCGGCCGAGTTGCCGATCTTCGCGTTGGCGATGTCGGCGACGTCGGAGTCGAGGAGCCTGCGCAGGTCGTCGGGCAGGGGCATCGGCCAGGCGGTTTCGCCCACGGTCTTGCTGGCGGCGAGCACGCGCTGCACGAGCTCATCATCGCCCATGGCCGCGAAGTAGCGGTGGCCGAGGGCCACGACTTGGGCGCCGGTGAGCGTGGCCACGTCGATGATCGCATCGGGCCGTTCCTCTCCGGCGGCCACGATTCCGTCGGCAAGCACCAGGCGGCCCTCCGCGTCGGTGTTCAACACCTCGACCGTGCGTCCGCCGCGCATGTGCAGCACATCGTTGGGCCGGATGGCCGTTCCGGAGGGCATGTTTTCGGCGATGCACAGCCAGGCCGTGATGCGAACCGGAAGGGCAAGTTTGGCGGCAGCGAGCGTCACGGCGAGCACCGTGGCCGCGCCGGTCATGTCGTATTTCATGCCGACCATGGACGCCGGGGACTTCAGCGAGAGTCCGCCGGTATCGAAGGTGATTCCCTTGCCGACCAGGGCGAGGTGCCTGGTCGCCCCGTCAGGCGTGTAGCTGACCTTGACCAGGCGCGGCGGCCGGCTGGAGCCCTGTCCGACGCCGGCTATGCCTCCGAATCCTTCGGCGGCGAGCTCGACCTCGTCCCAGATCTTGATCTCAACCGGAAGGCCGGCGGCCGCTTCGACCGATGCGCGGGCCAGCGCCTCGGGGTACAGGTGGGACGGCGGGGTGTTGACGAGGTCCTTGACCAGGCTGACGGCCTCGGCGACGATGCCGACGTATTCAACGGCGTCGTCGGCGTGGAGGCTCGTGTGCACGGTGATCTCGCCGGCCGGAAGCTTGGTGCTCGCCAGAGAGCTCTGCCGGAAGGTCGTGAAGGAATAGGCGCCCAGGGCGGCGCCCTCCAGCACCGCGTGCAGCTCCTCCTCGGTCGCCAGCGGGAGGGCGAAGGCCACCGTGCCGACTCCGGTGAGTTGGCGGACGGCGGTCCCGGCGGCGTCGCGCAGGCCCTCCAGGGTTACCTCCTTGCCGAGGCCGACGACGGCGATGGCGCGCGCGCTGCCGACGGATGGCGCCAGACGCACGACCTGGTCGCGGGCTCCGGTCACTCCCACGGATGAGAGGTGGGCAGCGAGGTCGGAGAAAGCGGGGTCCGCGTGGAGGACGGGCGCGCCATCCGTTTGGAGCGCCCCGACGATGAGAACGTCGACGCCCGAATCGATGGCGGGCTGTGCGGACAGGGACAGGGTGGGAACGGTCATTCCTCGATGCTATCGACGCGTCGACCTGTTCGCTCTGGGCATGAAGGCGCACCGGGCATTCCCGAGATGCGGGCGACGGGGCGGATTAGAGTGTTTAGCATGCGCGATCCTGCTGACCTCTTCGAGCTGACCGCGGATGCCGACGGCGTCCCGGAGGGCCTCCATCTGGTCGCAGGCCTCACCGGGTTCGCGGATGCCGGTGGCGCAGTTTCGCAGTTCACCGAGTACCTGCTCGGGACTCTGGAACAGAAGGTGGTCGCCACCTTCGATGCCGATGTTCTCCTGGACTACCGGGCGCGTCGCCCCATCATCTACTTCGATCAGGACCATCTGACCGACTACCAGCCGCCGGCGCTCCGGCTGTACCTGGCCGGCGACGAGCTGGGCCAACCGTTCCTGCTGCTCGCCGGATTCGAGCCCGATTTCCGCTGGGAGCAGTTCACCGCGGCGGTCCTGCAGCTCGTGGCCCGGTTCAAGATTGCGTCGACCACGTGGGTGCATGCCATCCCGATGCCCGTGCCGCACACCCGCCCGATCGGCGTCACCGTGAGCGGCAACCGCTCAGACCTCATCGAGAGCATGTCGGTCTGGCGACCGCACACCCAGGTTCCGGCCAACGCGCTGCACCTGGTGGAGTTCCGGTTGCAGGAGAGCGGGGCGTCGACGGTGGGGTACGTGCTTCTGATCCCGCATTACCTGGCCGATACCGAATTTCCCTCCGCGGCGCTGTCGGCACTGGAGAGTACGAGCGCCTCGACCGGCCTGATCTTCCCGACCGATCGGCTTCGCGAGGAGAATCGCGAGTTCGTCGCCCGAATCGATGAGCAGGTGCGGGAGAATCCCGAACTCGCCAAGCTCGTCGGCACGCTCGAGCAGCGTTACGACACGTACATGGAGGGCAGCACCCTACGCTCGCCCCTGACCGATGAAGACGGCGAGCTCCCTTCGGCCGACGAGATCGCCGCGGAGCTGGAGAAATTCCTGGCCATCCGGCGCAATAAGGATGATGGGTCACCCGCCTGAGTTCCCGTAGGTTGGGGGAGTGAACTCGCGTCGATCCTGGTTGATCTTTTCCCTCGGGTCGTTCGCGTACCTTTCGGCCGTCCTGCAGCGCACGTCGCTGGGAATCGCCGGGGTCGCCGCGACGGAGCGGTTCGGCGGATCTGCAGCCCTGCTGTCCAGCCTCGCCGTGGTCCAGCTGATCGTGTACGCATCGGCGCAGATCCCGGTGGGGATGCTGATCGACCGGTACGGCCCCCGGATTCTCATGCTCAGTGGAACGTCGCTGATGGTTGCGGGCCAGCTCACGCTTGCCTTGGCCCCATCGATCCAGGTAGCCGTGGTCGGCCGGATCCTGGTGGGTGCGGGGGACGCGGCCATCTTCGTGTCGGTGATCCGACTGATCAGCTCGTGGTTCACCGGCAGGATCGTGCCGCAGCTATCGCAGTGGATGGGCAACATCGGCCAGCTGGGCCAGGTCCTCTCCGCGGTGCCGTTGGCCTGGGTTCTTCATCTTTGGGGGTGGACGCCGGCCTTCCTGGCGGCGGCATCCGTGGCGCTGCTTGCTCTCATCGTCGTCTTTCTGGCGATCAGGGACAGTCCCGATCGCGACGACGAGCACGCACGGGTGACCTCGTGGGCGAGCGCCATCACCCAACTACGACACAGCTTCCGGCGCCCCGGCACCCAGCTGGGCTTCTGGTCTCATTTCGTGACCCAGTCGTCGGGGACGGTCTTCAGCTTGCTCTGGGGATTCCCATTCATGGTCTTCGCCCTCGGCTACGACCCGGCCATCGCCGCCGGGATGCTCACCATTTTGGTGGGTGCCGGACTCGTGTTCGGTCCCATCCTGGGTGTGCTCTCCGCGCGTTTCCCCATGCGCCGCAGCAACATCGTGCTCGGGATCGTCGCTGCCATGGGCACGGCGTGGACGGCCGTCCTGGTGTGGCCGGGGGCCCCGCCGGTCTGGCTGATGGTCACGTTGATCCTCGTTATCGGGGTCGGCGGTCCCGGCTCGTTGATCGGCTTCGACTTCGCCCGAACGTTCAACCCGCAACGAGCGCTCGGTTCGGCCAACGGGGTCGTCAACGTGGGCGGATTCACGGCGAGCTTCATTTCGATGTTCCTCATCGGTCTGCTCCTCGACCTGCAGGACGGCTGGCGGGTCGCCGGGGGAGCGGAGAGCGACCTGTACCAGCTCGACTCTTTCCGCGCCGCGTTCGCCGTGCAATTTCTCGTTGTGGGGACCGGCGTCGTTTTCCTCATCCGAGCCAGGCGGCGTACCCGTACCCAGCTCTCCCGTGACGAGGGAATAGAAGTCGCCCCGCTGTGGGTTGCATTCTCACGAGCATGGTTGCGGCGCCGAGGCAAGAAACGCCCCTGACCTGCCGCCGGGTGGATTGTTGTCCCGGCAAACCATGTCATAATTATCACTAGGACCCGTTCTGGTTCTGGGAGTTCCGACTGAAACGTCGGAACGCATGCTGTTTAGGCGGCTCCCGGGACTTGACATGGGTCCGAATACTGCCCAAATCCAAGCTGCCCACGATCCGACCTGGTCAGTTCCAACTCGGCCACGAGTGGTTTGGGAGCGCCACACGCGCGCAGACCATGGCATGAGAGGTGTTCGAATGGCAACCCCCCCCAAGACTGAAGCGTCCGACAAGGCCGACGCGAGCGAGGTTGAGGCAACAACGCCCGCCCCCGACGCGACGGTGTCCGAGACCGCAGCTGCGAAGGCCACGGCGAAGAAGACTCCGGCCGTGAAGTCCGCTGCCGCGACGAAGGCCGCCGCCACCAGGGCAGCGAAGGCCGCTGCGGCGAAGGCCGCTGTCACTGAGACTTCGGATGATGCGCCCGCCGTCGAAAAGCCGGCCCCGCGCAAGCGTGCCGCAGCCAAGAGCAAGGCCAAGCCGGCCGGGTCCGAGACCGTTGTCGCCGACGGTGTTGTCGTCGCCGGTGCACACGACGACGACGACGACGACGAGGACGGCGCCAAGCGCGCGGCCGCGGCCGCGCCGCTCCCGAGTGGAGCCCTCGTGCTCTCCCTCGTCGACGACGACGACGAGGTGCCGGTCTACTCGAGCGCCATCACCGGTGCGACGGCCGACCCGGTCAAGGACTACCTGAAGC
>JBDTAA010000083.1:0-2598 GCA_039924805.1 Cryobacterium sp. | reverse complement strand
GACGCCTTCGAGGCCTCCGCGCTCGCCGCGGACATCCTCGGGCCGGACATCGTCGAGGGACTTCTGGCCGTTCGGCGGCACGAGGAGACCGTCTTTGCGGGCATGAGCACCGAAGGCGTCGCTCGGGCCCTGCGCTTCGCCTGGACGTCCTAGAGCCATCCCCGAGGAGGTGGAATCCCACTTCGGTTGGTGACCTCGACATCCTGGCTGCACGCGGCCGCGGAGCTCGGGCTCCCGATCCAGTTCCATGTTGGCCTGGGCGACCGCGACATGGACCTGCACCGATCCAATCCGATGCTGCTGCTTCCGCCCCTGCGGCAAGCAGACCTCGCCGAAACGGCCGTCATGCTCCTGCACACGTACCCGTACCGCCGGGAGTCGGGGTACCTGGCCCAGGCCTGCGGCAACGTGTACTGCGACGTAGGGCTCACTCTGAACTTCCTGGGCACCCAGGGCGCCCAGATTGTCGCCGAATCCCTGGAACTGGCTCCGTTTCTAAACAGCTCTACTCCTCCCACGCATTCGGACTGCCCGAGCTGCACCTGCTGGGCTCGATCCTATGGAGAGGGGCGATGGCGCAGGGTGCTCGGCAAATGGGTGAGCGAGGGCGACTGGAGCGAGCAGGACGCGATTCGCGTGGCGGAGATGACCGGGCGCGGCCCCGCGCGCCGGTGTACGGCGCGTGAGAAGGCACGCGCCCCGTTTGGGGTATGAGCGCGCGGCACCCCCGCTGGCATAGTTGTCAGGGGAAAGGAGCTCGGTGATACACGACAGCGTCGGTACGGTCGGCAACGGCATTTCCCGTCGATCCGTCGTCGCCGGTGGCCTGACGCTCGCGGCCTTCGGCGCCGTCGAAGCCTCCGCCTTCGCCACCCCGGCCTGGGCCGTCGCGACCTGGCCCGTGGCCCTTCCGAAGGACTCGCTCGCGGTCGTGATCGCGAATGCGCGGCTCCAGACGGGCAAATCCACGCTGGAGTGCCCGGCGACAGAGGGGTGGTCCAGCCGCTCAACCACGGCCGGCTGGTGCGATCGTTTCGTCAGCTGGTTTCTCCGGGGCAACGGCGCGCCGCAGGCGGCCGGGTGCACGGCACTCTACGCCGCGTACGCCACGCTCGGGCGCACAGGCAGCGTTGCACAACCGGGTGCCCTGATGTTTATGGACTGGATGGGCACGGGGAGTAAGCACCACGTCGGCCTTGTCACCGATCTCACCGGCGAGCATATTCGCACGATCGAAGGCAACACCACGCCATCCGTACTCCCCCTTGGTGCATACGGAAACGGCACCGTGCAAAACAAGAACCGCACCCTCAACGGCCCCAGGCAGAAGTGGTTCGCCTACCCGGTCTACCAGGGGTACGACTCGATGACCGGGGTCGCTGCCCCCGGCCAATCCATCCAATCCACCATCGCGAGAAGGAATAACGGCATGTCAACCCTGTACACAACGAAGGATGCCGCCGGAGTCACGTTCTACGCGCTTGCCGGGGACGGTCGCGGCCGTGCCGCCTGGATCGAAACGAAGGATGTCGCCCTCTACACGGCCTGGGCCGGGCAGCACGGCAATGCCGCCTACCTGAACCCGGCCACGTTCGCCTCGTGGAAGGCCTCCTACCTCTCGGCCGAGCCGACCCTCCCCGCGGCCTGACCGCTCGCCCGCTACCGCGGCTCCGGGTTCGGCTCGAACCCGAAGTGTTCGCCCGCGTCCCACGCCTTGCGGAGGTTGCCGTAGGCCGGGATGCCCCCATTGGCCTTGAGGATCGCGGCGAGGTGCATGAGGTTCCACGTCATGAACGTGGTGTTGCGGTTGGTGAAGTCGTTCTGCCGACCACCCGACTCCGGGTCAAGATAGCTGGGGCCAGGGCCGATTGCACCGATCCAGCCGGCATCCGCGGCGGGCGGAATGCTGTAGCCGATGTGCTGCAGGCTGTAGAGGATGCTCGAGGAGCAGTGTTTCACGCCGTCTTCGTTGCCGGTGATGATGGCCCCGCCGACCTTGCCGTAGTAGATGTACTGTCCCTTGTCGTTGAATTGTCCCGACATCGCGTAGAGACGCTCGATGATGCGCCGGGTGACCGAACCGTTGTCGCCGAGCCAGATCGGCCCGCCGATGACGAGGATGTCGGAGGTGAGCACCTTGTCGAACAGCGCCGGCCAGGCATCCGTCGCCGAGCCGTGCTCCGTCATGTCGGGGTAGACGCCCGTCGCGATGTCGTGGTCGACGGCCCGAAGCATCTCGACGTAGACGCCCTGCTCACGCATCAGGTTTACGCTCAGGTCGATGATGCCCTGCGTGTTGCTGACTTCTGGGCTGCGCTTGAGAGTGCAGTTGATGAAAAACGCACGAAGTCCCGTGTAGTCGAAGGATGCCTGGGTGTTGCGATTCTCCATCATGGTCGTCAGTTTCGCACCGGCCGCGGGCGTCGGATAGGGCCGGTGGAACTGGGGGGCCCTCGTTTGCTGTTATAGTTTCTAAGTTGTCTTTTTGAGCTTTTAGCTCGGGTCAACGCCAGCGCCCGTAGCTCAACGGATAGAGCATCTGACTACGGATTAGAAGGTTGGGGGTTCGAATCCCTCCGGGCGCACATTCACTCACGG
>JBDTAA010000082.1:0-5837 GCA_039924805.1 Cryobacterium sp. | reverse complement strand
CCGCTGTGGTGGGCGCGACTGGATGAGGCGGACAGTCTGCCCCCGTCGGCGTTCGACCGCAACGATGGCGTCGTGCAGGCGTTGCAGGCCGCCTGGTCGTCGGTCACGACTCTGGTCGTGATCAAGGAGATTGGGCACACGGATGCCGACTTCCTGCGCCAGTCGATCGAGAACGCCGTGCGCGCCGGCCGCGACACGGCCAACGTCGCTGCGCTCACCGGGGCGCTCGCCGGGGCCCTGTGGGGAGCATCCGCCGTTCCGGCCGAGTGGCGCCGCATCGTGCACGGCCGGCCGGGCCTGCGTGCCGCCGGCCTCGTCAGGCTCGGGGTGCTCGTCGCGCGCAAAGGCGTGCCGGAAGCCAACGGCTGGCCGAGTGCCATCCGATGCGAGTACACGAGGTACGGCGGCACGGCGGCCCTCGTGCGGCACCCGCACGACCACGGTGTGTGGCTGGGCGGCATCGGCGCCCTCGATCGGCTCCCCGCACAGGTCGACGCGGTCGTGTCGCTGTGCCGGGTGGGCACGGAGCAGGTACCCACGCGCATCCGTGACCACATCTCCGTCTGGCTGGTCGACGACTCGCGACCGGAGATGAACCCCAACCTGGACTTCGTGCTCGTCGACACCGTCGATGAGATCGCCGCGCTGCGCGCGGAGGGACACATTGTGTTCGTGCACTGCGTGCAGGCGCTCAGTCGCACGCCCGCCGTCGCGGCACTCTACTCGACGCGGCACTGCCGCGTGCCGATGGAGCAGGCGCTTGCCGACATCACCGACGTGCTTCCGGCGGCCAGCCCGAATCTGGCCTTCCGCCAGGCGCTCACCCCCAAGGTCATGAAGATCGCGTCCTGACCGGGCCACGCTCACTGGCTGCCCGCCAAACGCCGGGGCGATGGTCATCGCCGGGACTGGCGCTTCGCGCTTAGAACGGAAAGAGCAGGCGGTGCAGGAACTGCTTGGTGCGCTCGTGCTGCGGATGGCGCAGTAGCTGCTTCGGGTCGCCCCGCTCGACGATCACACCACCGTCGACAAACGCAACCTCGTGCGCGACTTCGCGGGCGAATTCGAGTTCGTGCGTGACGATCACCATGGTCCAGCCCTCGTTGGCCAGCTCCTTGATCAGCCTGAGCACATCTCCCACGAGCTCCGGGTCGAGCGCCGAGGTCGGCTCGTCGAAGAGCAGGAGCTGCGGCCTCAGGGCCAGGGCGCGCACGATCCCGACGCGCTGCTGCTGGCCGCCGGACAGCTCGAACGGATAGCTGTCCTTCTTTTCGCCGAGGCCCACCCGCCCGAGCAGGGCGAGAGCCTCGGCCACGGCCTCGTCGCGGGGGCGCTTCTGCACGCCGACCGGCCCCTCGATCACGTTCTCGAGCACCGTCTTGTGGGGGAACAGGTTGTAGTGCTGAAAGACCATCGCCGACCGGTCGCGCAGCGCGGTGAGCTGTTTCTTCGGTGTGGCACGGGCGAAATCAATGGACAGTTCTCCGGCGACGTCGATGGTGCCGCCGTCGGCCAGTTCAAGCCCATTCAGGCAGCGCAGGATCGTTGTCTTGCCTGAGCCGGATGGGCCGATCAGCGTGAGCACCTGGCCGCGGTCGACGGTGAGGTCGATGGAGTCGAGCACGGGGTTCGCGCCGAAGCTCTTTCGCAGACCGGCAACGGCGAGCAGGGGCGGATCAGTGGGCGACATAGCGGTCCAATCGCTTTTCGAGCATGCCCTGCGCCGACGACAAGACGAGGCAGATCGCCCAGTAGACGAGGGCTGCCTCCAGGTAGAGCAGCATGAATTCCTGGCTGAACGTGGCGATCTCCTGGGCCTGCCGGAACAGTTCGGTCACGAGGATCAGGGAGGCGAGGGACGTGTCCTTGACGAGGCTGATGAAGGTGTTCGACAACGGCGGCACCGACACCCGGGCGGCCTGGGGCAGGATGATCCGGCCCAGGGCTCGCCGGTGCGACATCCCGATCATGTAGGCGGCCTCCCACTGGCCCTTGGGCACGGAGAGGATTGCGGCCCTGATGACCTCTGCGGCGTACCCGCCGACGTTGATCGAGAACGCGATCACGGCGCTCGGCCACGGGTCGATCAGGATTCCGACCGACGGCAGCCCGTAGAAGATCACGAACAACTGCACCAGGAGGGGCGTGCCGCGCACGATCGAAATGTAGGCGCGCGCGATCCCGGACAGCCAGGGCCGCTTCGACAGTCTCATGAGCGCGAGGCCGAGGGCGAGCACGAGGCCGATCGCAAACGACGACACCGCCAACGGGATGGTGCCCGTGATCGCCCCGCCGACGAGGGGCCCGAGTGAGCTGAGGAAGAGCTCCCAGGTTGACTCATTCATGGTGACGACTCATCCGTGGCTCGAGGGTGGGTCGGGGACTCATCGTTCGCCGGCTGGCGACGTCTACTTGCTGACGTCCGCCCCGAAGTACTTCTCGGAAATCTTAGCCAGCTCGCCGGATGCGCCGAGCTCGGCCAGGGCCTTGTCGACAGCCGCGGCGAGGGTCGTGCTGCCCTTGGCGAAGGCGAACGCGCTCTCCGACTTCTCCGTCGTGGTCGCGGCGACCTTCAGCCCGGCCGCGCCGGTCTGCTTCTTGTAATCGAGGAAGGTCAGGTTATCGTTCACGGTCGCATCCACCCGGCCCTGCTCGACGAGGGCCACCGACTGGGCCCAGCCCTCAACGGCCTGGATCTTCGCGCCGCTGTCCTTGGCGAGCGCGTACCAGTTGCTGGTCAGCGACTGCGCCGTGCTCTTGCCCGACAGGCTCTCGAAGGAGGTGATCGAGGTGTTGCCCTCTTTTACCACGATGACCCCGGTGGAGAGGGTGTACGGGGTGGAGAACTCGTACTCGCTGACGCGTTCGGGCGTGATGGAGACCTGGTTGGCGATGACGTCGAAGCGCTTCGCCGTGAGGCCGGCGAAGATGCCGTCCCACTGGGTCTCCTCGAACTTCGCGTCGACGCCGAGCTTGTCCGCGACCGCCTCGATGACCTCGACGTCGTAGCCGGTGAGCGCGCCGGCGCCGCCGTCGTGGTACGTAAACGGTCGGTAGGTGCCCTCGGTGCCGATGGTGAGGGTGCCGGCCTCCTGCACCGCGGCCAGGGAGTCGTCGCCGCCTGCCGTCCCGGGGCTCTTACCTGTGGCGCCCGTTCCCGTCGCGGCGCATCCGGCCAGTGAAACGCTGATCACGGTGAGGAGTGCTGCGGCAAAGATGGAACGCTTCATTTTTGTGGGGCCTGACCTGTCGAGTGCGTGCGATCGCCGAGCGGCGACGTCCGAGGGTAACAAGGCCTCGGGCCCGAGGAATATTCCGGTTACGCCCGATTGCGCCGTCGCTGGGCCCTGCCCCCTCGAAAACGACGGACATTCTCACCATCAGGGCCGATATGCGGATGCCCGCGGCCCCGGCGACCGGAATGTCCGTCGTTTTGGCGAAACCGGCCCGGTTGTCGGGCTGTCAGCCAGGCAGCTCTAGCTGGAGGGGGTCATCGCCGAGATGATCTCGTAGGCCACGTGGGAGGCGGCGACGGCCGTCAGCTGGGCGTGGTCATACGCCGGGGCCACCTCGACGACGTCGGCGCCGACGAGGTTCACGCCACGCAGGGCGCGGAGCATGGCCAGGAGTTCCCGGCTCGTCATGCCGCCTGCCTCGGGTGTGCCGGTGCCCGGCGCGTGTGCGGGGTCGAGTACGTCGATGTCGACGGACACGTAGACGGGGCGGTCGCCGAGTCTGGCCAGCATCCGTTCGATGGCGCGCGCGAGACCCTCGGTCTCCAGCTCGATGCTGGAGATGATCGCGAAGCCGAGGCGTTCGTCGTCGCGGAGGTCCTCGCGGGAGTACAGCGGGCCGCGGATGCCGACGTGCATGCTGGCCTGCATGTCAATCAGCCCCTCCTCCGAGGCGCGGCGGAACGGGGTGCCGTGCGTGATCGGGGCGCCGAAGTAGGTGTCCCAGGTGTCGAGGTGCGCGTCGAAGTGGAGCACCGCGATGGGCCCGTGCTTCTCCGCGACGACCCGCAGTAGGGGCAGCGCAATCGTGTGGTCTCCGCCGATAACCACCAAACGCTTGCCGTCGGCAGAGAGTTCGGTGGCCGCCTGCTGGATCTGAGCCACGGCCTCGGTGATGTTGAACGGGTTCGCTGCGATGTCGCCCGCATCCACGACCTGCTGGGTCGAGAACGGCGAGACGTCCTGACCGGGGTTGTACGGCCGGAGCAGCCGGGAGGCCTCCCGCACGTGCGCCGGGCCGAAGCGGGCGCCGGGACGGTAGCTCACGCCGCTGTCGAACGGCACGCCGACCACAGCGATGTCGGCTCGGCCGACATCCTCGAGGCGGGGAAGCCGGGCGAACGTGGCGATTCCGGCGTAGCGCGGAACCAGGCTGGCGTCCATCGGGCCGATCGGCTGCTCATCGTTGACCATCAGTCGTCCTGCTTTCGTACGAATCGGGATAAGAGTGATACTAATATGCAACAGAAAGTGCTTGCTGTGCAACTTCCCCGTCTGGAGAGCTTCATGAGACCCGTGCACCCCGCCCCGTCCGAGGATCGCGTTCGTGTGGGCGCCAGACTGCGGGCAAGCCGGCGCGCCCAGGGTCTGACGATCGAGCAGGTTGCCGATGCGACCCGCCTCACCAGGGGCTTCATCAGCCGGGTGGAGCGGGACGAGACGTCGCCGAGCGTGGCGACTCTGATCACCCTGTGCCAGGTCTTGTCCCTACCGGTCGGCTCGCTCTTCGCGGAGGCCGACATCGAAGTCATCACCCTCGCCCAGGCCCCCCTGATCAACATGGGCGGAACCGGCGCGGTCGAGCGCCTCGTGACGCCGCGCGGCGAGTCGCGCGTGCAGGTGCTGCGCTCCACACTCGAGCCGGGGGCCGGCGGCGGCGACAAGCTCTACACGATCAATTGCGACGCCGAGGTTGTGCACGTGATCAGCGGTCGGCTCAGCGTTCGCTTCGCCGATCGGAGCGTCGAGCTCGCCGCCGGCGACACGGTCACCTTTCTCGGGCGAGAGCCGCATACCTGGCAGAACCCCGGTGACGCGCCCGCCGAGGTCGTGTGGACGCTCGTCCCCGCCGCCTGGAGCGGATCCGCATAGCCCGCCCTCAACGGGCGCGGGTCAGGACTTCAGCGCGAGCGTGAAGGGCAGCACCGCGGAGGCTCCCTGCTGCCGGAGCAGCCGACCCGCAAGCGTGATTGTCCAGCGACTGTCGGCGATGTCGTCGATGAGCAACACCGGGCGCCCGGTGAGTGACTCGAGGCCCTCCGCGAGGTGCGAGCCGACGTCGAATCGCCCCCAGACGTTGGCGAGGCGGAAGGCGCTGTTGCCACCCGGCGTGCCCGACGGGCCGCCTTCGGCGAGGTCGAGCGCGCCGAGCCAGGGGAGCCGCCCCGCTTCCGAGAGCGCGCGGGCGACCGACTCAACGAGCAGCGGATGCCGCCGGGACGGCACGCTCACGATGGCCGCCGGGCGCTCGTCCCAGCCCCAGTCCGCGAGCACGCGCACGCAGGCGGCGAGCATAGCGGCGCTCGCCGGGGCATCCACCGCGCCAGAGGCGAACACGTCGCGGAGGGGCCCGCCCCAGCCGAGGTCGGTCAGCCGGGCGAGGGCTCGGCCGGTGGACAGCCGCTGGCCCACCGGAATGTTGCCGCGCACGTCGACGCCGAGGCTGCCGACCCCGGTGGGCCACTGGGCGCGAGGTTCGATGGCAACGCCCACCCGGTCGAGGGAGTGCGCGGCGGTGGCGGCGGCCCCGGCTTCGACGTCGGCCGGGTACCACGGCGCCGTGCAGGTGTCGCAGCGGCCGCAGGGCACCGCGGTGTCGTCGTC
>JBDTAA010000081.1:0-4990 GCA_039924805.1 Cryobacterium sp. | reverse complement strand
AGTTGAAGAAGAAGTTGTCGAGCAGGGCGCGGGCAGCTTCGGCAGCAACCTGCTCGCCCGGGCGGAGCTTGCGGTAGATGTCCTTGAGGGCTTCTTCCTTCGTGAGGATGTTGTCCTTCTCGAGGGTGAGCTCGATGGACGCGAAGCCCTTGAACTCCTCGAGGATCTCTTCGCTGGTGAGGCCGAGGGCCTTCAGGAAGACGGTGACGCTCTGCTTGCGCTTGCGGTCGATGCGCACGCCGACCTGGTCGCGCTTGTCGATCTCGAACTCGAGCCAGGCACCACGGCTCGGGATGACGCGAGCGGAGTAGATGTCCTTGTCGGAGGTCTTCTCCTGCTGGCGGTCGAAGTAGACACCGGGCGAGCGCACGAGCTGTGAAACGACGACACGCTCGGTGCCGTTGATCACGAAGGTGCCCTTGGGGGTCATCAGGGGGAAGTCACCCATGAACACGGTCTGGGTCTTGATCTCACCGGTGAGGTGGTTCATGAACTCAGCGTTCACATAGAGCGGTGCGGAGTAGGTCTTGCCCTTTTCCTTGCACTCGTCAATGGTGTACTTCTCCGGCTCGAGCTCCGGGTTGGTGAACGACAACTGCATCGTTTCGCCGAGGTCCTCGATGGGAGAGATCTCTTCGAAGATTTCGTCGAGTCCGGTGCGGCTGGGCAGGTCCTGACGACCGGCCTTCTGCGCCTCAGCGAGGCGCGCCTTCCAGATGTCATTCCCGACAAGCCAGTCAAAGCTCTCGGTCTGCAAAGCGAGCAGATCCGGAACAGTGAGGTTGTCGCTGATCTTTGCGAACGAAAGACGCTCTGCTGAGCGACCGTTCTTGGGTGAGTTGGTGGTTGCGTTGCGCGCAGCAGCCAAGAAAATAACCTCCGTGGACCCCGTCAGGCCTAGTTACTGTTATTAAGGATTTACTCCACAGACCCTCTGAGGTTCTGAGACCTCATGGAAGATGTGCCGCAAGTTGGCTTGGACACGCAAAGCCGACCGCAATATGAAGGCAGAGTTAATCTGGGAGCGCAAAGGTCCATCATATGGTTTTTGAATCGGCGTGTCCACTGCAATCTTGACCTTGGGCAAATTCTCAGGTATAAGCCCGCGCCACCGCCTCCCCGGAAACGCCCAGGGGCGGGCGGATGACGCACACTTGAGGGATGAGCAGGGGCGAGCAACAGCACCATCCGTCGGTCATCTTGAAGCTGAGCGGGCATGTTGCCGTCATCGAGCCCGACCGTTTCACGCCGGGCAGCTACCAACTGATCGTTGACGGAACGCCCCAGTCGCACGTGAACATCGACAATCCCGGCGAGCTGTTCTTCGAGTATGTGCAGCGCATCGGTCACGTCATCGACCTGCTCGGCGACCCGGGCGAACCGATCACCGCCGTGCACCTGGGCGGCGGAGCACTGACGCTCCCCCGATATGTGGAGGCGACCCGGCCCGGCTCGCGCCAGCAGGTCGTGGAGCTCGAGAGCGACCTCATCGACCTCGTGCGCGCCGAACTGCCGTGGGACAAGCGCGCCCAGCTGCGCGTGCGGCACGGCGACGCCCGCGAGGTTCTCGGCAAACTGCCCGCCGGCCTGCAGGGCGCCGTCGACCTCGTCGTCGTCGACATCTTCTCCGGCGCGCGCACGCCCGCACACGTGACCAGCCGCGAGTTCTACGAACTGGCCGCTCCGCTTCTTTCGCCGCGCGGCGTGCTCACCGTGAATGTCGCCGACGGCCCGGGCCTGGCCTTCGCCCGCGGCCAGGCCGCGACGCTGTCGGCCGTGTTCGAGCATGTGATCGGGCTCGCCGAGACGCAGGTGCTCAAGGGGCGTCGCTTCGGCAACATCGTCTTCGTCGCAGCGCACACGCCGATCGACCTCACCTGGGTGCAACGGCTGCTGGCGGGCGGCCCGCACCCGGCGAAGGTGATCCAGGGCGCCGAGCTGAAGCAGTTCATGGCCGCCGCATCGGTCGCCACGGATGCCACGGCCACGCCGTCGCCGCTGCCGGGCCGCACCGTCTTCCAGATCGGCAACTGAGCGCCCGGCTCGGGCGCGGCAGCCGCCGAGGCCCTGGCGGCCGGGTTAGTGTGGAAGATCCACCCCCCGTACGCGGCACGCGCCGCCTTCGCCCCACAGGACCACACCCTGAGCATCATCATCGGCTACGACGCAGTCACCCTGCGCGAAAAAGTTGACCTCCGCGCTGCGACCGAGCGTCTCGACGAACTCGGGGCGCTGCGCAGCCTGTCGGCGTTGAACGAGAAGTCCGCACTCCTGCGCCTGGTCGGCCGGCTCGACGAGGCGTTCGACATGGCCAATGAGGCGGCCCGGCAGGCCCGGTTCACCGGGTCCCGCGAGCAGCTCACGGCCTGCCGCATCCGTCGCGCCCAGGTGCTTCAGGCCCAGGGCAAGCTCGACGACGCCGCCTACGAGTTGACCCACTGTGTGGCCGACGCCGAGGCGCACGACTGGACGCACGTCGCGGCCTTCGCCCGCCAGCACCGGGGCAAGGTGCACTTCGACCAGGGAAACCTGGAAGACGCGCTGAGCGACTTCACGGCCGCGGTCTTCCTCCGCGAAAAGGGCGGCGCCCCGGCCGACCAGCTGGAGAGCTCCCTCATCGCGGTCGCCGTCGTCGAGTCGTTCATCGCCGAGCGGGGCCAGGTCAGCTGAACCCTGGCAAGCCGGCCGCCCGTCGTCCCCTCGCCGCGGGCCCCGATCCACGGCATGCTGTGACGAGCAGGGTGTTGAGCTGCCAACCGGGGCGAGGTGGGAAGTGAACGTGCGAGCGGGTTTCCTGGCACCGGCCGCACTGGCGGCGAGCCTGCTCATCGCCCTCAGCTCCTGCGTCGCGGCTGCCCCCGAGCCCTCCGCGTCGACGTCGACTCCGGCCAGGGACACTCCCGTGAACGGCCCCTCGGCGAGCGCGCCGCCCGGCGGAGACGTTGGCCCGGTGTATCCGGTGGGCGATCCGGTCGTGATCGCCTCGGGCCTGAAGGCGCCGTGGTCGATTCTGCACATCCCGGGCGGCGGCACCCTGATCAGCGAACGCGACACCACCCTCATCCGCGAGCTGCTCGGCGACGGGAGACTGCGGGATGCCGGGCGCGTTGCCGGCGCGCGACCCGGCGGCGAGGGTGGCCTGCTCGGCCTCGCCTATCTGGCCGACCCGTTGACGCTGGAGGGGAACGGCTGGGTCTACGCCTACTTCACCGCCGACAGCGACAACCGAATCGTGCGGATGCCGCTGAACGGTGAGGCCGGCCGGCGCACCCTGGGCGAACCGGAGCCCGTGCTCGACGGCATCCCGAAGGCCGGAAACCACAACGGCGGTCGAATCGCGTTCGGACCCGACGGACTGCTCTACGCGACCACGGGCGACGCCAGCAATGGAACGAACTCACAGAGGCTCGATTCCCTGGCCGGCAAGATTTTGCGGATGACACCCACCGGCCAGGTGCCGACCGACAATCCGTTCGGCACGCTCGTCTACTCCTACGGGCACCGCAACCCGCAGGGCATCGGGTGGGACTCGAGCGGACAACTCTGGGCGAGCGAGTTCGGCCAGAACACCTGGGACGAGCTCAACAGGATCACGCCCGGCGCCAACTACGGCTGGCCGGACGTCGAGGGCAAGGGCGGCGGCAACGACCTCGTCGACCCGGTCGTCCAGTGGTCGACCGACCAGGCGAGCCCGAGCGGCATTGCCATCATCGGGGACACCGTCTTCATGGCGAGCCTGCGCGGCCAGCGCCTGTGGGTCATCGACACCTCGACAGGCGGGGCCGGCGACTGGTTTGTGAACAGCTACGGGCGGCTGCGCGATGTCGTTGCCGGTCCGGATGGCACACTGTGGTTCGTGAGCAACAACACGGATGGCCGAGGCACCCCCTCCCCCGGCGACGACCGGCTGTACCAGGTGAAGGTGGCGCCCTGATGGCTGACCTCGACCGGGTGCGTCGGTGGGCGAATGCACTGATCGCCCTGCACCTCGACCCCAGCTGGTCGTTTGACTTCGACAACGCGAAGAAGCGCGCGGGCCTGTGCAATTTCACCGCACGCCGCGTCACCGTGTCGCGCTACCTCGCGGCACGGTACGACGACGACGAGATCCACCAGATCCTTCTGCACGAGGTGGCGCACGCGCTCGCTGGTGCGCGAGCCGGCCACGGCCCGAAGTGGAAGAGCGTGGCCACCGACCTCGGCTACGACGGCAAACGAACCCACGACGGCGAGATCGCCGACGAACTGGCCCCGTGGGTGGGCACCTGCCCGGCCGGGCACACCCACTTCCGCTACCGGCAGCCGACCCGGGCCCTGGCCTGTGGGTTGTGTGGCAAGGGGTTCAACCGCGCCCACCTGATCAACTGGGACCGGCGGGAGATCACCGCCGCGGCTCGTCGGCGGGCGGCGGCCTCGACCGGACGCTGAGCGCGTGCGGCTTAGGGCGTGACCTCAACTTCTTTCCAAAACGCCACGTAGTTGCTGTAGTCCTGGCCGACCCGGTCGAATGAGGCGGCGTACGGGGTTGGGTAGCTGAAGGCACGGTCCTGCAGCAGCGTGTCGCCGTCCCTGACGCTGAAGTACTGGCACTCGCCCTTCCACCCGCAGGTGTATGCGGTCGAGCTTTCGACGAGCAGGTTCGCGTTGACGCTCGCCGGCGGAAAATACCAGTTGCCCTCGATCTTGATGAGGTCTTCCTGGGGTGCGTCGGCGACAACGACGCCGTTGATGACTGCCTGCATTGGGGGCTCCTTCGTGCGGTGGGTTCTTTGGCGAAACGTCAGGCAGGAAAGGTAAATTCCCCGAGTGTCGAAACGGTCGTGGAGTCATCCAGCCGACCGGCGGCTGCCACCTCGTCCTGGCGGCCGGCCGCTGCCAGCGCCTGGCCCGTCTCCGAGGCACCGGTGAGGTGTCGCAGGGCCCGCTGCAACCCGACGAAGGACGCGGATGCCGCGGCCGCCTCCGGCGAGCAGTGGTCGATCCCGAGGCT
>JBDTAA010000080.1:0-6335 GCA_039924805.1 Cryobacterium sp. | reverse complement strand
GACCTGGCCGAGATGAGGCCAACGAGCAGGAACGGGAGCCAGACCAGCGCCGGATAGTTGCCGTTCAGCAGGTAGAACTGCGCCGCCTCGATCAACGCCGGGGCGTCCCGGCCCGCCTCGTCGACGGCGGTCGCCAGCGGCGGGACGGCGACGGTAATCACACCGGCCAGCATGGCGAGTACCCACCGAGGAAGGAACAGCAGCGGCGTCATGAGGAGGAACATGATGGCGTAGAAATCCAGGATCACGGCCACCCCGCTATCGAGGGCTCCCAGCGTCACTCCGAGGATGAAGATGATGAGCGCGCGCACGAGGATGCCCACGACGCGATCGCCGCGCCGGCCCGGCTCGGGCGGCCGCGCAGACCCGGTCAAGATTCCCAGCGATATCCCCGCGAGCGTGGCGAAGAGAATCGACGGCCGACCGTCGACGAGGAGCTCCGAGTCGTCGACGCGCGGGATGGAGTGCGCGGCGAACATCCCGATGATGGCGAGCCCCCGTGCGAGGTCGACTCCGGCGATCCGCGATCGGGTGAATGCTGCGCCGCGAGGTCCGCGCGTCGGGGTGTCGACGCCGGCATCGGACGAGCCGGGCGTGATCCGTCCGCCTTCGAGGTTCACCGGAGACCCCTCACAATCGATCCAATGCCAGAACAGTGACATCCTGACACGATCACGCGGTCGCTCCCGGTGTCAGTCGTGACGTACAGGAACCTTTGTCCGCACGCCGACGATGATGAACACCAGCGAGGCGATGAACTGGGCAGAGACCCAGCCCTGTCCGTGCAATTCGATGACGACGATGGGGTTCCAGAGAACCGCCATGGGCACGAGCCCGAGCAGCCACCACCAGGCCTTCGCCTGGATCACGAAGACGCACAGGATCATGGCGAGGATGCTGACGACGAACCGGATGATGATGAAGCCGTCACTGTCCAGAAGCGCCAGCCCGCCCAGCAGCGCGATTGCGCCGAGCAATCCCGGCGCGAGCGCCGAACGCGTGAACGTGGGTTCTGCGGGAGTACCCAGGGGACGGTTGTTGGCGCGCATCCTCTCACCCTACCGAGGCGGGGCGCCCGCGCGGCCGTCGCCCACGCCCTCGCGCGTGCGCCCAAACGGTCGCTATCGAGCATTCCAGAGCGGCGGTTCGGGCGCACGGGCGGCCGGGGAACCGGACGGCGCTGTGGATAACCGCCTCAACGCAGCTCGGGGATGCGACCATCGGTCGATGAGAGAACCCGCGCCACTACCCCCGACGCTCAGCGGCGACGTGTTCACCGTGGCCGATGCCCACCTGCTCGGCGTCGGCGACGGCCGACTCCGTCGCCGCGACCTCATGCGACCGTTCCACGGGGTGCGGGCCCCCGCCCTGGCGCCCTCGCTCGCCCCCGCGACCGAGAACAAGGACGCGACCGAAGACGAGAGGTGGTTGCGCAAGCGCGCCGTTGCCAGGGAGCGGGCACGCCAGTACTCGGTGCAGATGACGGGCGATCAATATTTCAGCCACGTCACGGCGGCCATCCTTCACGGGCTGCCCCTCCCTGCGCGCCTGATCGAGCGGTCCGCCGTTGACGTCGGGACCAGTGCGCGCAGCGGGCGCCGGAGGGGGCGAGGCGTGGTCGGGCACCTGATCCCGGCCGACCGAGCACGCATCGTGTCCGTCGACGGACTCCAGGTCGCAGCCGCCGTGGATGCGTGGTGCCAGCTCGCGACCGTGCTCACCCTGGACGAGCTCGTGATGGTCGGCGACGCCCTGGTGTGCCGCACTCACCCACCAGCCACGATGGCGCAGCTGGAGGCTGCGGTACTCCGCCACGGCGGCCTGCCAGGGGCGCGCCGGTTGCGTGAAGCCTTCGCCCTGGTGCGCCCACGCACCGACTCCCCCAGGGAGACCATGATCCGGCTCATCATCGTGCGCGGCGGCCTGCCGGAACCGGCGGTGAATGCGAGTCTCATGAATCGTTTCGGTGCATTCATGGCGTTCGGCGACCTCGCCTACCTGCTCTACAAGATCCTCGTCGAGTACGACGGCGGCCAGCACAGGGAGGACGAAGAGCAGTTCCACCGAGACATTGATCGGTTGGACGAGCCGATGGCGGAGGGGTGGCGGGTCATCCGCATCAATAAGTCCCATCGCCCACGCACGATCGTGCACAAGATTCGAACGGCCCTTCTCGCCCGCGGGTGGACGCCCCCATCCTGAGCCCGAACCCACCCCTCGTCCGGGACTCGCGCAGCCGGTGAGAGACGCGCGTGCGCCCAAATCGCCGCTCTGGGGCGCTCGATAGCGACCGATTGGGCGCACACGCGAGACGGGCGGAGGGTTCAGACGGGGAAGGGGGCGCCGAGGAGCGCCTCGGAGCGCGACCAGAGCCGCTCCGCGATGGCGACGTCGCGGGACGTGCGGGTGGGGGCCTGCCGGGAGGGGTGGCCCCGGATGAACCATCGCGGGCCGTAGTACTGGCCGCCGGTGGCCTTCGGGTCGGCCGCGGCGCGCACGATCGGCCACGCCCCGTGGTGTTTGCCCTGGGCGCCGAGGAGGCGCTGCAGGCCGTCAATAACGCGTTTGTCCCGGTTCGGTTCGTTGACCCCCGGGATGGTCGGCGTCAGGCCCGAGATCGAGTAGCCGGGATGCGCCACCAGGGCCTGCACCCCTCCGGCACCGCCGACGCCGGCACCCCGCAGTCGCCGGTCGAGTTCAAAGCCGAACACCTGCATCGCGATCTTGGACTGCGCGTATGCCTTCCACAGGTCGTAGCTCGTCTCGAGCTGGAGGTCGGCCAGCGCGGAATCCATCAGCCGGGTGATCATCGAGCCAATCGAGACGACGCGGCTTCCGGGTGTGCGCAGCAGCACGGGCAGCACCTGCGCGGTGAGTGCGAAGTGACCGAGGTAATTGGTGGCGAGCACGAGCTCGTTTCCGTCGGGACTCACCTCGCGGTCGCGCGGCGGGTGCACGATCCCGGCGTTGAGGATGAGGCCGTCGATGCGGGGAAACTGGCGGAACGTGTCGGCCGCGGCCGCGACCGAGTGCAGGTCGGCGACGTCGAGGTCCACAGTGGAAATGGTCGCCCCTGGTACGCGGGTTCGGATGGCCGCCAGTGCGGCATCCGCGCGCGCGGGATTGCGGCAGGCGAGCACGACGTGGGCGCCGGCAGCGGCGAGCTGCTCACTCGTGAAGTAGCCGAGACCGGCGTTGGCGCCGGTGACGACGAAGGTCTTGCCGGCCTGTGACGGAGTCGTCCTGGGGCTCCAGCTCACGAGGTGACGTTCGGCCGGGCGGCCGAACCGGGCGCGGCATCGTTGCCGGCGATTTCTTCGTGGTGGTGAATGACCTCTGCGACGATGAAATTGAGGAACTTCTCGGCAAACGCCGGGTCGAGGTGGCTCTCCTCTGCGAGGGCGCGCAGCCGCGCGATCTGCACCTTCTCGCGCTCGGCATCGGAGGCCGGCATGCCGCTGACAGCCTTGAGCCGGCCGACGTGCTGGGTGAACTTGAAGCGCTCGGCGAGAAGGTGGATGAGGGCCGCATCGATGTTGTCGATACTCCGACGAATACCGGTCAGTTCCTCGAGGGCGTCGCGCTCATCCAGTGCCATACATCGACCCTAGCGCGGCAGGCTGGGCCCCCGCGAAAGCGCGTCAGGCGGCGGGACCGACAACCCTCGCCCTGGCCGGCCGTGCGGCGAACGGCACGAGTCGCTTTTGAGTGAGCAGGATGCCCAGCAGCACAAGCAGCGCGCCCGCCGGTTCGTGCCAGGAGAAGACCTCGGAGAGCACCATTACGCCGAGCAGCACGCCGACGACCGGGGTGACATACGTCACCGTCGACGCGTTCGTGGGACCCCAGGCGCGCAGCACGTTGATGTTCCAGATGTAGGCGAAGCCGGTACCGAGTGCACCGAGCGTGAGCAGGCTGAGCACGATGGGCCAGCTGAGGGACACGGGCTGCCAGGCGATCACGGGCGTGAGCAGCAGCATGATCGCGCCACCGATGCCGATCTGGAGGAACGCGAAGGTCGCGCCCGCGATCGGCCGCCCGCTCAGGAACCGGCGCGTGTAGCCGAACGTGAAGCCGTAGCAGACGGCCGCGCCGAGGCAGGCGAGCTGGCCCCAGAGGTCGCCCGTGAGCGCCGCGTACTGCCACGGGCCGATGATCACGACAACGCCGAGGATTCCGACGAGCACGCCGACCGCCTGGCCGCGGGCGAGCCGTTCAACCTTGAAGGCGAATGTGGCCATCAGTGCCGTCATGATCGGGGTCACGGCGTTGTAGATGCTGGCGAGGCTGGACGACACATACTGCTCGGCCCAGGCGAACAGGAGGTGCGGGACGACGCAACCCGTGATCGCGATGACGAGGAAGTGCAGCCAGACCACACGCTCGCGCGGCAGCACCGTTCCGCCGGCGATCCGGGGACGACTCACGAGCACGATCAGGCCCAGAGTCAGGCCGCCGAGCACCAGCCGGGACCAGGCGACCTGGCCGAAGCTCACGCCGTCGAGTGCGATCTTCATGAACAGGAAACTGGCGCCCCAGGCCACGCCCATCCCCAGGAACTGGAGGGTGACGAGGGTCTTCCCGGTTGCCGCTGTTTCGATCACTCGCCGACACTACCTTTCCGCGACCACGCCAGAACCTGGTGGCGGTCTCGATGTCCGTAATCCGCCGAATAATGGCGGAGCTCACCCCCGGACGTGGGCGCTAGTCGATCAGGTCGTGTCGAACGACGATGGCCTCGCGGTCGGGGCCGACGCCGATCGCCGAGATGCGCGCACCGCTCATCGCTTCGAGCGCGAGCACGTAGTCCTGCGCGTTCCTGGGCAGGTCGTCGAACGAACGCACGAGGGTGATGTCCTCGGTCCAGCCGGGGAAGTCCTCGTAGACGGGCTTGGCGTGGTGGAAGTCCGACTGGGAAACGGGAACCTCGTCGAAGCGCACACCGTCGACCTCGTAGGCGACGCACACCGGGATCGTCGCCAGGCCCGTGAGCACGTCGAGTTTGGTGAGCACGAAGTCGGTGACACCGTTGATGCGCGCCGTGTAGCGCGCGATCGGGGCGTCGTACCAGCCGCAGCGGCGGGGGCGGCCGGTGGTGGTCCCGTATTCGAAGCCCTGAGAGCGGAGGACCTCGCCGGACTCGTCGAACAGCTCGGTCGGGAACGGCCCGGAGCCGACGCGGGTGGTGTATGCCTTCACGACGGCGATGATCCGGTCGATGCGGTTCGGGGCGATGCCCGACCCCGTCACCGCGCCACCCGATGTCGCGTTCGACGAGGTGACGAACGGATACGTGCCGTGGTCGACATCCAGCATCGTGGCCTGGCCGCCCTCGAACAGCACAGTCTTCCCGGCTTCGAGCGCCTGGTGCAGCAGCAACGCGGTGTCGTCGACCATCGGACGCAGGCGCTCCGCATAGCTGAGCAGGTCGTCGACGATCTCGTCGACGGTGATCGCCCTTCGGTTGTATACCTTCACGAGCATATGGTTCTTCTGGGCGAGGGCACCCTCGACCTTCTGCCGCAGGATGTTCTCGTCGAAGAGGTCCTGAACGCGGATGCCGACGCGGTTTATCTTGTCGGCATAGCTCGGGCCGATCCCGCGCCCGGTGGTGCCGATCTGGAGCTTGCCGAGAAAGCGCTCGGTGACCTTGTCGAGCGTGCGGTGATACTGGGTGATCACGTGCGCGTTGGCGCTCACCTTGAGCTTGGAGACATCCACCCCGCGCGAGCTGAGCGCGTCGAGCTCCTCGAACAGCACCTCGATGTCGACGACGACACCGTTGGCGATGACCGGGACCACGCCGGGGCTGAGGATGCCGGACGGCAGGAGGTGCAGCGCATACTTTTCATCACCGACGACCACCGTGTGGCCGGCGTTGTTGCCGCCGTTGAACTTGACGACATAGTCGACTCGGCTGCCGAGCAGGTCGGTGGCCTTGCCCTTGCCCTCGTCGCCCCACTGGGCTCCGATCAGAACGATCGCTGGCATTAGTTGTCTCCTCGGATGACGAAGGCTTCGGTGGGCGGTGCCGGGTCGACGGGGTGATCGGCGTCCTGATCGGCCGCGTGGGTGTGATCGTGCTCGATCCGGGAGATGGCGGTCGGGTCGGCGTCGTTGAGGAAGGTGGTGAGGCGCACAGCCTCGTCGGTCTCACCGATCTCGCCGGCCGCCCTGCGCAGGGCGTAGAGCGCGCGAAGCACGCCGCGGTTGGGTTCGTGCGTCCAGGGGATCGGGCCCTGGCCGCGCCAGCCGGCCTTGCGGAGCGAATCGAGGCCGCGGTGGTAGCCGACTCTCGCATAGGCATAGGACTCGAGCGGGCGGTCGCCCCCGTG